>JBHLND010000087.1:3901-9471 GCA_048937485.1 Promethearchaeota archaeon | reverse complement strand
GTGGGCATATAGTGTCATTGTTGGACTGTCAATCTTCACGTATTTGCCAGTAACCATCACTGTCGCTATTGAGGCTGGCCTTCTGGTAATTCCTTTTGGGCCCTCAAATGAATTGGCTTTCTATATCATTCACATAGGTGCAGGGTCAATGTCTGCTATGATGGCTTTGTTACTGTTCATATACTCACAACGAAGCCCATCAAGGATTCATACTCCTTTAATCCTGCTCTATGGTCTCTGGACGAGCGCAACAATAGTTTCGGCAGTTTCCACAATTTGGCAGGCATTTAGCCCATTAGGGGAACCTATTGTATCCTATTTAGTTGCCTCTATTCTGTCGTTACTCCTCCTAATCTATCCCAAGTACTGGGCTTCTGGCGAAACGGAAACTGAGCCGCAAGTATCGAATCTGAGAGGTCTGCTGACTGGAATTGGAGTTCTCGGCCTGCTTGTTTCCTCAGGAGAGATTGTAAATCAGTTGGCCATCCTTCGATATCCAGCATTGGGTCCATCGCTGATTGGGAGTTCTGTCCTATTGATCTTGACTTCTGTTTTGCTACTAATCATCCTGCTTCAATTCTTCAATTTGGCTGAGCAATCTGAGGGACGTATTTCCATTGAAATCTCCGTTCTGCTATTCCTCACTATTTGGATTGTTCCAAATACGCTGAAGAGCTATTATTCAAGTTGGAGTGCAGGCTGGTGGGTATCTCAGCTTATCATATTCATGGGCCTCTTGGTTGGCCCTGCTCTGATGGCTCTGCTCTATATCCGGGCATTGCGAGAGACTGAGGAGTCTCATGACCGCGCCAGTCTTTATGCTGACCTCTTGATGCATGATGTCAGCAATTACCACCAGATGTTGTTGACATCCTTGGAGCTTCTGGGGGATAGGACACTCGGGAGTGAGCGAAAGAAACTCCTGAGAGCTGATGCCAAACAAGTGGTTTCACTTGCGGACCAGCTAATTATGAATGTGCGACTCATAGATCAAACAGAGAGCTACCGTGCTAAGACTTTGAAGCCAATGAATCTTGTAACAATAGTCGTAGATGCACTGGATGAGGTAATGCAAAGTGTTGACGCAGGAGCTATTGAGCTAAATTATGCTCCCTCCGTTGATCGGGCCCCCGTACTTGCGAATGATGTTTTGAAATACGTCTTCATAAACATCCTTCTCATAACTTTCCAGCAACCACTGAAGAATAGGCGCATTACTGTCGGAGTAGACGCTCACATGAGAGCTGGAAGTAAGTGGTGGAGAGCTGAGTTATCAATACCTGGACATTGGGTCGGTCCGGAGGGTGTGGCTGAACAGCTGCAAATGAATGAGAGAGGATTTAGTGGAACCACACTTGGTCTTCTGGTTGTTAGATTGATAACCGAGTCCATCGGTGGGTCCGTAGCTTTTGAGGAATTGGACGGAGATAGCAAATCTACAAAATTCGTTGTTTCACTTCCCGCTTACGAACACTAGGTCTGATTTTGGATGAACGCATGAACTTCAGCATTGAACTCATCTGCATGATCAAGAATAATGAGATGCCCCGCGTCCTTCACAATCTTCATTGTTGAGTTTGGAAGCCATTCATGAAGCATCTCGGATGCCCAAACGGGTGTCGTGATGTCCTTTTCTCCAACTATCACAAGGGCAGGTGTTACCAGTCCTCTTAGATTCTCACATATGTTAAATCCTGCTGATGCTGCAGTAGCTAGAAGAGCATCCTTTTGCGCTAAGTGGTCACTCACCTGTTTGCCAATCCAAATTGCAGTTCCTTCGTTGTATGGTGAGAGGCCTCTTTTGCCAATCCCTTTCCCGAATTCATCAATGGGATTGCTTTTTACACGCCCTAGAACATCGGTCACTGCCTCGTTGCTAACAAAGCAGTATGAACTGGCAATGACCAGCTTGGAAACACGGCTTGGATTCTCCAAGGCATAAACCAATGCGACCATACCTCCGAGCGAATGTCCCAAAAGGATGAGGTCTTCTTTCCATTCAAGGTGGTCCAGTAGCAACGCCATGTCGCTCACGTAATTGCGAATTGTAAACCTCTTTCCTGGCTTGAATGACCTTCCATGTCCATACAAATCGAATCGCAGCACGTGATAATTATTTTCAAAATAGGGCAATTGCTCTCTCCAGCAATCACTATTGATGAATAGGCCATGGATTAGAACCAGCTTTGGCCCACGTTCATCACCACTAGCCTTGTAGGCAATTCTGGTCTCCTTTGACTCAAGCAACTCCAATGTATTCGCCTTATCCTGTCAAGCTGAGCCGCCTAAATAACAGCATCTCTTCCCATTTCCAAGCATTTCTTACATCAGAGAACTAAAGTACTACTGCTGCATCTTCGTGTACCACTTCTCTAAACCTTGAGGTGTTTTAGATGGCACTTACAGGAGACAAAATAGGAATTCCGGAAGCGGATGAAGCTCCGGTTGTTTTAATGCCAAGATGGAAACAGCCGATAGCGGGAATTGTATCTCTGATTTGGACCTTAATCTTTACTGCAGTCGCATGGTTCGTGATTGGATACAGTCCAGTTCCTATAGCATCAGCAGTTTCCCTCTTTGGTGGATTTGGTCTAATGGCTGTTCTCTTCGCGATATGGTTTGAGAACTGGCCGTTCTATAAACTCAGGGCGCCATGGAAAGCAGGTTTGGCGGCTACAATATGGAATGTTATTGTTGCCTTCATCTTTTACATCCTAGCCAACTGGTTCGCAACCCTGTATGCTCCCTATATTGGACTGGTTGATGCCTATGTCACCCTAGGAGTAGGATGGGCGATATTTGGATCCCTGTCCGCATCTTGCTTCTCATTTGCTGTGCTCTGGGTAGCTGGTACAATGTACTGGCCAGTATTTGATAAGAAACAACCCATGCGTGGAATCATTGTATTCGTCTTTGGTTGGATAATCACTCTTGCAGTCTGGATTCTCATGTTCTTCCCATTCGGAAATCCTGCTGCAAGTCTCCTCAATCCACTTACTTGGGTTGTGCAGCCATACGGGTTTAACATGGGATGGACTCAGTGGACAATCTTCTTCTCATTACTAACTCTGATGACATTCGAGTACTGGCCATGGAATAAGGCGGGCAAGCAACCATTAATTGGCATAGTCGCTTTCATAGTCTGTGCGATTCTTGGCTATGTTGCTGTGATTGTTGCCGCATTGCTTGGCATGTATGTGACACTTCCCATCTTCATAGCCATGTTCGGTGATCCTGGAGTCGCGTTTCATCTTCCTGCTGTTGGATTATGGAATGTAGCATATGCTGATTGGCTTATTGTCGCAGTGATTGTTGTAAGTCTCTTCATGGACAACTGGCCTAAGGGTTTCAGCCAGATGAAGAATATACTAATTCGATTAGTAACCGTGTTCATTCTAGGAACACTATTCTTCATTGGGATTTACTTCGTCACACCCTTCCTGAGTGTACCCCTTTTGCCCTTTTCCGGGAATCCGTTCTACGACAATATAACCGCCTTCCTGCTGGTCATGCTTTGGGTTCAACTAATCTTTGCATACCTTTGGAGGAAATGGCCAATCTACACGACAATGGAATAGTATCAGTAAAATGAAGGAGGTCGTAATGACCTCTTTCTACCTTCTTTTCCTAAGCTTCTAGAAATTGGTTTCCACTTTGCTCAGAATCAACACTCTAAACCAGAATGTGTCTTCATTTACCCCTTATATCGTCATGCAAATAAGGGGAGATTGCACTAGACAGTACTGGCGAGGGAAGCACTGTGGCAATGACATCGAAGGAGGATATAGCACCTGTCATCCGAATTCGTGCGAGTCTAAATAAGCCTCTCGAAGAGGTCTGGACAAGTTTCCTTGATCCCATCATGATGCTCCAGTGGCTCGGTAATCAGATTATTGCCGATGTCAAAGCTGGGGGGCATATAACCTTCACAGGGGAGAATGCGCCAACCACATCTGAGATTGGCAACCGTTGGGAGATAGAGGAGCTGACTGAAGGAAAAGGCATACTTGCCAGTTGGGATATTCTCGGAGCAAAGACTCTATTCGTTCTCAGGTTCAGGGAAAACAAGGGAGGGACGTTCATTGAGCTGAAACATGGTGCAATCCCAGATTCCGCCAAGGATTTCCACCTTCCAGAGCATTGGAATGTCCTTCTTGCTAACTTCAAATCTGTTCTTGAGTTGGGTGTTCCAGCATTGCGTTTTGATTATTCGGACTATAGGCCGCTTCGCGTGACTCGTTATGATCCCACAGAGGTTCGAGCTAGCATCCACATCAAGGCTCCCCCGGCCTTGCCCTTTGATGTATGGACAAATCCCGAGAAGCTTAAGCGATTCATCGACGCAGAAGCTCCCAAAGTTGACCCTCAGTATGCAGGCATCTACACATTTTGGGCAGAGGGGCAGGGTCCAGTTGTCTTTACAAAATTCGAGCAGGATAGAGAAATAGAGTTCTCTTGGGTCTATGGCGATGAATTTGAAACCCGTGTCAATGTTCGCTTTGAAGACGTAGATGGGAATACTCTAGTTACACTTCACCATCACGGATTCAAGGAGCCTGAGTATGCTATAGGGTACGACATTGGCTGGACCAGTATCCTCTGTGTGTTGAAGCTGATCTGTGAGCTTGGGGACTCCGGTATTGAAAGGCTTAGTCGTTGGGAAGAAGCCCTCTAGGGAAAAACGCCAATCAGAATCATTGATGGAAATAGCAATTGCCACATCAGAACAGCCGTTATGAAAGGTAAGAAGAAGTTGTCAGTCCATGCTATGCTAAAAACCTCTACCAGAGCAATTGCCGTGGCAATAAGGAAAATCTGGGGTAGAACCTCGATAGGAGACGTGTCAACGGAGTAAACGAATAGTGCCACTCCCACAGAAAGCATCCCAAATATGAAGACCGCAAGAGTCCCCTCTATAGACTTGTTTTTGAATCTCCTCTTTACAAACTTCCCTCCGTAGGGTCTACCAAACACCTCTCCCGCTCCATCTGCCCATGATACAGTTAGGATGGCTGCAACAAGTATCTCTGGGCGCGGATTGAATAGGATGAAGACTAAAGCAAAAGATATGAGCCCCATGAAACCCGCGGCGAACGTGCTAATTCTTTGGTCCCCTTCCCTACTTCCTGCAAGGAGGAGTTCTGAGATCAGGTCCGGCTTATGTGCCCAAGCATACATTAAGACGGTTAGGAATATTCCTGCAGCAAACGCAGGTCCACTAAGATTGGAGTAACTCATAATCGTCAGAGCAATTACAGTTCCTAAAGTGGTATGCACGAGTTTTCTCGGTTTCCATTTTGGTGTGCCACCTTCAGACATGAAGAACGCAATGACTACTACTACTGTAGCAATGAACCCAGTTGCCAGAGCAAGGAGAATGTCGAGTGTTGTGAGGTCTCCAAATATCAAATCTACCATTTCAGACGGTCATTGACGGGCTGCCATTGCTTTTTTTTCTTGCTGGTTGGATATGAAGCAGTTCGCAGACGTGGATTATAGCGATAACCAAGTTCCAATGCCTTTCTCTCTTGCATATGAATATATCAAGGGCGCCACAGCCATATCATCCA
>JBHLND010000087.1:0-3891 GCA_048937485.1 Promethearchaeota archaeon | reverse complement strand
GGAGATTAAGATAGCTGGTGAAGGCCACAAAATCTCCAACGCTGATATGCCCTAATATGGTCAGGCGACCACCCAGGAGAATCACCATGGCAAGCCCCAAATTGGCTGTCATTGTTCGCTCTTCGTAGAATTCTCTTCCTGATTTGGTTCCGACTACTAGTTCGCCCAAGTCCGCATGAATTGGAGGGATGCTTTGGAAGTATCCCAGTTCTTGATAATGCCTAAGTTGAGGTGTATCATCTGTGCAGAACTTCGAAGTTTCTTTCATCGCTTCCGGATGCCAATATGAATCGAAGTCCACCAGAGAAGCAAAGGCACCTTCCTCCATCCATCTTCTTTGAATTGTGGCATGAGGCTTTTTCAGAATTGGGCCAGCAGTAACAATAATGTCACACTTAGAAACAGCTTCTCTGGGGTGGTCCACGACACTGGCATTAATCCCGTAGCGTTGCTCCATTTCTTTTATGTAGGTCACTGCTGCCGACCTATCAATGTCGTATGCCATTATTCGATTTAAATCGAATACTTCATTGAGCGCCTCAATGTTACTTCTTCCTTGAACTCCACATCCGAGAATGCCAATAACTTGTGAATCCGACCTTGCGAGGTACTTCGCGGATAACGCCGTCGCTGCTCCTGTTCGTGCAGCTGTTATCCATACACAATCCATTACGGAAATTGGGATACCAGTTTCGGGGTCGTTGAGAATCAATAGACCTGTAATGTAGGGCAAACCTTTCTTCTGATTATCAGGGAAACCGCTAACCCATTTCACACCAGCTGATTTAAGCTTTGGAATGTACGCAGGCATTGCATGAATGAAATTGTCACCTTCTCCAGGATGTATTCCTGGCTTTGGGGGCATTTCAACTCGCCCTTCGCCCTTTTCCTTGAAGGCAATTTCAAGCTCTTCGATGATTCTTGCCATAGGTATGGCAATGCTTTCCACGTCAGCTTTTGAGAGGTATAGGACTTGGCCCGCAATCATTTACTTCACCCGCTTGCTTTGGACTTGACCCCCTTGTCCCTTGCTTTGATACCATGCCTCTCCAGAATGCTGTATAGAGGATCCTCTGACCAACGCCCCTGACACATCTTTCTTGAGATATGCTCCGACCAAGAATACGTGTCGAAATCAATATCGTCCTTTCCATTCTTGAGCGCTATCTTCGTTTTCTCTTTGATGTAGTATCCCTGCGCAAGATACCCCTCATCCATCACCTTCATGCATTCCTCGATTTCCGAATCCGAGTGATCCAAGTAGGCATCTTCGAAAGCAGTGTACTTTAGTGGAAACCGAGGTCTTACCTCGGTGTTTTCCGCCGGATCTGGATACCCCAAGTTTAGTCCAACGACTGGAAACACACGCTTTGGCACATTGAATGCTCTAGCTATAAGGTCTGCACGAAGCGGTGCATTCCCAAGAAGAACCGAACCCAGTCCCACTGCCTCTGCAGCCAAAGTCAGATTCTCGATAACTAAGGTCACATCCTGAATGCCAACCCATAGAGTCATCAAATCATCGAAGTTGTAGGTGTGGCCTTTCTTGACCATTATCTTTTCAAGTCGTCTGATATCAACGAAGAACACTAAAAGAAGAGGAGCAGTTGGATAAGAACCAATACGAAGCGACTTCATCTTCGCCTTGTTTCTTGTATATACAATAGAACACAACTGCGATGCAAAAGGAGCTCTTACTCCTGCTTCGAGCACTTTCGATAGAACTTCATCTGAAATAGGCTTCTGGAGAAACCAGCGCATTGATCTTCGGTTTTCGATAATCTCAAAGATGTTTGATTCCCCTTTCATAATTCCGAAATATACACATCCTACTCAAGAGCATTCCGAGTGAATATTTGGGATAGGTTAGTTAGCCACGCCTATATAGCCTATATTTGACTAGGTCTATGGCTCAGGTTTTTGACAAGTGCTGCATAGATAAACATGCCCGCCTCCATGAGCAAGCTTTTCCACTTTGGACCCACATTTTGGGCATTCTGCATCCTTCATATTGGGTCCCATAACCGGCACATAGCCTCCTCGTTTTCCATAGAGATCCGTAAACTGGTCTTTTCCTCCCCTCTTCATCCGTTCTTCAATTAAATCGAGAATTGCATCATAGAGGCCGAAACACTCCTCTTCCTTCAAATCGGAGGCTCTTCTCTTCGGATGGATTCCTGCCCTGTGGATGACATCCTGAAAGGCGCTGTTCTGAATGCCAACAAGTATCGCTTCTTTGCCCACGAGTGCCATCTTGATATTCTTGGTGTACTCTCTGAGCGCCTCAGCAAAGCTCTCCCGAGTAAATGCTTGGTCATCGGGTGACATAGTATTAGAGAAATCTCTTGCGTAGGTGTACATTGAATGGAGTTCTCTGTCTTCAAGAGGATAGATAGCTCCCCATCCCTTGAGCCGCACTGTCAACACATTCCCATCATCAAAATCCAACCGAAGGTGTATTTTGCTGGACACACTCCCCGGTTCTTTATGAAGGAGTACATCTCCTCCATATTCAGGGGAGAGTATTAGGTTTCTTTCCTCATCGAACTTGATTCGTATTGTATTGCCTCTTGAAGTAACGGACACGATTCTCTTTCCTACCAGGTCATCGAATCCCTTCAAGTTGTCACTGACCATTTTTGATTTGAGCAGTTTATCAAGCTCTTCAATAGACCAGCTACTGACCTTCTTTCCAACAAGTGTCTCTTGCATCTGGGATGCCAAGATACTTGCTTCCGGCAATTCTATGCTCAGGCCCCTTCTCCTCCTTGATTCTATGAGAGCTTCAGTTTCCAAAGTCTGATGCTCTCCAGCCACGCAAAACCCGCGCCAACAACTCCTACGCCCATCGCTATGTATCTGTCGTATAGACCCGGATTCGCAAAAAGGCTCAATATGAAATACGCCCCAATATATACTGTAAAGAAAATTGCCACGAACATGTATCTGGGAAGGAATTTCCCCCGAAAGTCAATGAAGTTGCGCAGGACTCCGACCTTGACAACCCGACTTACTTCATACAAGTTGTCAGGTCGTTTCTCAGCAAGCTCAAGCGATGCCAATTTTGTGAGGTGATGGCTGGCAACGGATGGGCTGGACATCCCTAGAGCTCTCTGAACCTCTCTCACCCCAACAGGATTGTTTTGAGTCAGCATGAACCAATAGACCCGCAGAGTGTTTCCTCTAAGCTCAGAGTCAAGTTCCACACCGGGGCTAGAATCTTCCATTGGAAATCTCCTCCCTTTAGACACCTATCATTAGACAGGTATCATTGCTTTTCACTCCTCTCTTAATCCTCTAATAGTTGATTAACTCATTGTTCTAAGTCAATAAAGAATGAGACTCTAGATTATACACACATGCAATGTCCATTACCTTTTTCAAGCACTTGCATTCTCCGCAACTATGTGATTGGATTATGAGTATGGTAGGCCGTAGATGCACCTCTGCATTAGTAGTCGCCGTTGTATTGGGTTTCATGACGGGACCATTGATTCTGGGAGCGTTAGACTCTGCGACCGCAACGCTGGAAACCGAATTTCAACAATCTCAAATACATGGTCCAATTACAATAACTTCCAATGCAGAGTTTGCGGCTCAAGCAGCTAGCGAGATTTGGCCAGGTTCAGGGCAGCTGTTTGACCCCTACATTATCTCTGATCTCACTATTATAACAGATTACACGTGTATAATCATTCGAGATGTAACAGTGTATTTCGAGATACGTGATTGCTACCTTGAATCAGTTTGGGGTGGGGACAGGTATGGAATCAGCATCGAGAATTCCGAGCATGGAACAGTTGAGGGTTGCACCATCAGAAGAGCAGGCAGAGGGATTAATGTCGAGCTTTCGTCAGGCATTGAAGTTCTGAATAATGATGTTGCTGGAAG
>JBHLND010000086.1:0-9724 GCA_048937485.1 Promethearchaeota archaeon | reverse complement strand
CCATCTCTGATCGTGTGGCAATTCTGAATGACGGAGTAGTGAATCAAGTAGGCCAGCCTGAGGATCTTTATGATAGGCCAGCTAGCGAGTTTGTAGCCAGCTTCTTGGGTAGTGGCAATGTTCTAACGGGTCAGATAGTGGAGAGTGATCTGGAGCGTGTGGTCGTTGAAACCAATGGATATCGATTTGTTGTAAAAGGTTCTGCTGATAGGGGTCTGTCAGTGAAGTATACTGTTAAGCCAGAAGACATCATCTTGACATTGGATGTGAAAAAGGGCACTCCGACAGCGGCAGTCATCTCAGTAGTTCCGAGAATAGGCACTTACCGAATCACACTAGACTTCAAAGGGCAGACTATTGTAGCCTCTGTTCCAGATGAGTCGCTAGCCCATAAGCTAAGGTCAATCAAAGTTGCTGAAGTTGGATTCAGATTCAACGATGAATCAGTTGTGCTGCTTGACTAGAGCAGATTGTGCTAAGTCCACCTATCTTCTTCATCGGTCGATGCTGTTTCATCCGCTTTAGTGGCCACCGGTTCCTCGGGCTCTTCAGGTTCGGATTCTACGTAGTCAACCGAGTCATCGGAAACTGGTTCATTTACTTCTTCGCTAGGAGCGCTAACAGTTTCATCAACCTGCTCCAAAGATGCAAGTATATCTCTATCAATCAGAGCTAGAACTTTGTTCCGAATACTAGCTGAAGCATTGTACATGTCTTGCCCTTTGTAGCGAGCCGCCAAACGTTCGATAATCTGCAATGTGGCACGCTTCTTGATAAACATGAAAACAAGGGTGAAGTTGAAGATAATCGCAAGGAGAGGGCCCAAAGCAACCATAATTACGAATATTGAGAACCACGGTTGCTCGAAGCCTGCTGTCAGCGTCAGTTCAAGCCAGACAAGAACTAGATCAACCCCCGCAAAGAACTCGAGCATATCTTCTAAGTCGTCGCCTACATTACTGAGCGACCGGTCCTTGAAGTCCAAGTGGAAGAGGCCAGCGTCCTTGATGAGCCACGGGCCGTAGTACAGAATAAGAACTGTGAGGGGAAGAACAGCTGCAGAAAGAATCACAACCCAAGTGCCAAAGGCTGCAAGATCCGCAGTTTGTGCAACACCCATCAGTTCAAAGCTGACCAGGGTCATGCCAATGCCAACAACCAATATGGAGCCGTATAGCGACCTCCGGAAGACAAGTCGCAAGCTTTGGTCCTTTGGTTCGGGCCAGACAAAATACTCGCCCGTGCCTCTTTTGAAGAACTCATGAATCCTTAAGAGGAAGGTTCCGGTACGGGGTACCTTTAGGATGACATAACATACGATAACGCCAATTAGTGTAGCTACGAGAGAGCCTATCGTCATTGCAAGTGTATAGAGCCCTAAATTGTTTGGTGATATCGAGAATTCTGTCAATAGATCGTAGACATATATGAGACCCCAGGTAGACCCAACCATAATGAGTGTCGATATAATAAAGCCGAGAGCTAATTGAAACGTGGTGAGAGTCTTGCCTTTACCAAACTGCTCAGCATAGAATGCTTCAGCTGACTGCTCAATCATTGGCATCGACTGAAGCTGTTAGCTCCCCTTCTACATAAGGCTTGTTGAATTGCTTTATTTTGCGGATCAACAAGAGAAACATCCACCACAATAACAATCTTATAGCCCAAACAGAGATATCCAGCTGTCTACAGAGATGACCATATCTCAACTCGTCTTCAGTCGCCCGTGCTTGAGGGCACAAGAGTAAGAAGACAAAAACTGTAAGTTAGTGAAAAATCATGGTCATAGGCTACGAAGTATCGGAAGATGGAACCCTTCAGGAAGTCGAGCTTGCAAAGGAAGGCTTGGATTCAACCAAAGTGGTGTGTGTGGTTGATGATGAGACAAAATCAATCTACTTATGGAAAGGAACGCAAGCGGGTATCCGAAAGAAATTCATCGGTGCTCGAGTAGCCACAAATCTCCGAACGGAATACGGTTTTCATTTCAAAGTCAGACCCTTGGATGAAGGCGAAGAACCCCCCACATTTTTCTCAGCGCTTAATGGCTCAACGGCTGCGACTCGCGTTTTAAAACCAGGCGAGCCTGCCCCTCCGATTCAGCCCCCGAAACCAAAAGCCAAGGAGGAAGCGGCAGAAGCAGCCACATCGGCAACCGAAGAAGCGCAGCCAGAGGCTGCACCAATTCCGAAGCCGGAATCACAGCCACCTCCGAAGCCTAGAACTAGTCCACCACCCAGAGCTCCTACTGCCGCTCCGCCTCGACCTGCAGCTCCTCTGCCATCAGGAGCAATTGAAGAAATGATTAGCGAGCTTGAAACCTCAGATCCACCAGAAGGGTATCAAAGAGAACTTCTGATTGTATTCAACGAGCTTTATACAGTTGCAGAGCACAAGACTTCTGTCTTTGGTCAGGAGAAGGTAGAAAGGAAGATTGAGAAGGTGAAGGATCCACCAGAGGGCACTTTCATGGCGGAGGGCTTTATTCCTCGAGTTATCGTGAAGGATGGAAGGGTTTTGGGCATTGAGCTTTTGAAAGGCACACCAGATGCCATTTTAAGTCCAATCAAACAAGAAATGAAGGAGCGTCTTGGAGATCTCATCAGCTTCTTCCAATCTGAAACTGAACCAGTGGCTCCAGATGGCCAAAAATCTGCAAAAAAGAAGACGAAGAAACTTGTAGCGAAGTAATAGGAGCAATTCGAAATGTCATCACCTATTGATCCTGAAAAGGAAAAGGAATTAATCGAGTTACTAATGGGCTTGACTAACATAACCGACCTCGATGCAATTGCTGTTGTCAGCAAACAAGGAGTGAAACTCTCATACTTCGCAACAGAGGATTCAGACGTCGACCCGGATCTTATGGCTGCAGTTAGCGCTGCTCTATTGATGACTGGAGAAATGGCAGCCGGAAGATTGGATCTTGGCGAACTCTTTGAAGTCACAGTTCGTGGAAAGGAAGGTTTTGCAGTTCTTTCGCAGGCTGGCGAGTTCCTTCTAATGGGCGCAGCAAAGGACCTTACTTCAATGGGTCTTGCAACCACACAGATGAGGAAATACGCAAAGGAAGTTGGGGACCTCCTTAGCAAGTGACCACTGTTTTATCCACTAGTGATTTGAATAGGTCTGATTAGCTGGAATTGGGTCACATAAAGGCAATCACACACTAGGATTAGTGATTCAGGGCTACATCAGAAGCAGGAAGAATCATCAAGTCCTCGCCATGCAGCAAATTCCAACTTGCGCCAGTCGTTCTCCTTTTTTGGAAATCTTTGGTACGCAAATCTGACACAACAAAAGGTGAGGCAGATGGAGAATTCTGTGAATATGGAATTGGCATGCAGACTGTTGAAGAACCCGAAATTCCCGCGCACGAGCAAGTATGATCCCAAGTGGATGGTTGAGCTTGATATGGGTTGTCCTACGCTATGGCTTATGGAACGGCTCTGTGAGAAGATGGACCTGGTACCAGGTATGCGTGTCCTTGATCTTGGATGCGGAAAGGCAGCCGGAGCGATATTCCTCGCAAAAGAGTTTGATGTTCAAGTGTGGGCTGTTGATCTTGCTGTAAGTCAGAGTGAGAACTGGGAACGTATCAAACAGATGGGCGTTGATGAACAGGTGTTCCCACTTCGATCAGATGCCCGGGAATTACCATTTCCCAAGGATTTCTTTGACGCGATAATCTGCCTCAACTCGCTATTCTTCTTTGGGACTGATGACGTATATCTGAAGCATCACTTGATTCCTCGGGTGAAATGTGGGGGACAAATTGGCAGTGTCGTACCAGGCTTCTATACTGAGTTTGCAGGTTTGCCGCCCCAAGATGTTCCAGAACATCTCAAGCAGTATTGGGAGTCGTGTATGCTCTATACGTGGCACTCTGCATTGTGGTGGAAGAAACACTGGCTAAAGACAAGTCAAGTGAAGATTGAAACTGCAGATGATTTTCCAGGAAAGGAGGGATATCAAACCTATCTTGAGTGGGAACGCATAATCGGATACCCGCAGAAGATTGCAGAGGATGATAAGGGCCGGAATATAACCTTCGCCCGTCTTGTGGTTAGAAGAGAGAAATGAAGAACCTCACTTCCTTTGCATTCAAACCAATGATGCTGGCAACGTTCCAAGCAAATGGCTAATTCTTCATTTCTGTATGAATAGGAAGCGGTCCTGCAATCTGAAACAGGGTCATATGCACTACTCTGTGCTCTTCAACGCCTTCAAAATAACTCCCAAGTTTCATTCGAATCGATTCTGAATCAATGCGTTTCTCATCCGGAACCATTCCATGTTCGATTGCTTCCACGAACATTCCAATCATGAGTGGATCGGGATATTCCTCAATGAGTATGGTTGGAGTGATTATGTTAAGTGTGCCAGCTGATTTCAAAACTCTGTGCCACTCGACGATACAATGGTCAATGGCGTTTATCGGAGGAAACCCTACAACCAAAAGCAAGTCAAGGTAGCCATCCTTCAAGGGAATACTTCCGTGGGAGCCATCTACAGGCAGCCAGCCATCAATCGAGAATTCTTTCTCAGAGTAAGATGGATTTATGACATAAGCAGGTCCATCCGGAATTCTTGTCCGAATATTCGCAAGCACCTTCTCCAGTTGGACCGAAGGTTTGGAAGCAATGCAGGCTATTCGTGCGTTCTTCTTCAACCCGTCCGAAACCAATGAGCTGACCTTCCTGAATACATCCTTTTCCGGAGGCAAGGTCAGGAGATATTCCAGATAGAAATCATGAACGATATCAATGGCTTCCAAAAGGAGTTTCTCACGTTCAGCTTTTCCCATAGGTGTTAGGAAGTAGACTCGTTTCTTTGGTCCGGATTCGCTCTTCTCCCATCTATCTTTGAGCAGTGATGCCTTCTTCATTTCATCTAGAATGCTGTAGAGTCGGCTTGTACCAATTCGATTCCCCTGCAACTCTAGGGCCTTGTGTACTTCGTAGCCATAAAACTCTCTCGCCCCGAAGGAACTTAGCACGAATTGTTTGAGTTCTTTGGTTCTCAATGTAGCCAAATCCTGCGTTTAGTTAACATTTGTTAAGCATGCTGGATGATATAAGGTTAACTATAGTCAAAATTGTACCATAGTCAACCCTCGATAGTTGCTTAATAGTACATTGATGGCGTGTATGGATTAATCCATGAGAGATTCTATTGGTTGATCACTGGAACATTCCAGCCTAAACCGCGTCAGGCAATCAGAAGAGTCTCGGGGGTGGAAAACATTGAGTAGACTTAAGAAACTGAAGTCTGGTCTTGCGATGTTAAGTCTGTTGACTGTTCTTCTTATTGTATTGGCTCCGTTTACTGTCACTGACTCAACGTCGTTCGATCAGGCAAATTCACTAATGCCTGAGAATTCCGAAAGATCGGCAATCGCCACTCTTTCAGAGTATGTAGCCCCAGATGGAAGAGCTAACCTCATGATGGCATACGATAACGAATCCGATGTTGTCATCATTTACGGAGGTTGGAATGAACCACTGCCATATGAACTGGGAGACACTTGGTCCTACGACTATAACACAAATACGTTTGGGAATATGTTGCCGGCCTCAGCACCACCTGTAAGAGAGGTAAGTGCAATGGCGTACGACTCTCAGAGTGACAGAATCATCATGTTTGGTGGACTGGAGGACTATGAAACTAACTTGATGCGAAATGACACTTGGAGTTATGACTATAACACCAATACTTGGACGAACATGAGTCCTGCCAATGCGCCCTCTCCTCGAAACGCCTTTGGAATGGTCTACGATTCTGAGAGTGACCGGATTATCCTTTTTGGTGGACTTCCACATTCCAATGAAACATGGGCGTATGATTTTGAGGCAAATACCTGGACTCAGATGAGTCCCGCAACGGCCCCAAGTCCGCGATACTTCCCAGCAATGGCATACGATGAAGAGAGTGACATTGTCATACTCTTTGGCGGCAGATCAAATGATGCGAAAGAATCAGATACTTGGAGTTACGATTACAACACTGACACTTGGACTGAGCTATCTCCAGCAACAAATCCAGTTGGTCGAAGAGCTCACTTCATGACATATGATGATGAATCAGACAGAATCGTTCTTTTCGGCGGTTCTGATGACGCAGACATTGCATTGGGCGATGTATGGCATTTTGACTACAATGCCGAAACTTGGAGTCAAGCAACACCCGACTATGGTCCTAATGCGAGACTTCGTCACACCATGGCATATGATTCAGAGTCCGATGTTATCATTGCTTTTGGTGGTACACACACCTCATATTACGGAGGACCAATGGTCGCCAATGATACGACGTGGGCGTATGATGCCAATGAAGAGCATTGGAGACAGATGTCACCCATCACTCAAGCAGAGCGCAACGACATCATGATGGCCTTTGATTCTGAAAGTAATATGACGATAATCTTTGGAGGGCGCGACAATATGCCTGCAACAAAGATTGCAAAGGACATCACATGGGCCTACGATGCAAGTATCGATGCATACTTCAATATGTCACCCGTGGTGACTCCAGGACCCAAGTCAAATGGCTTTATGGTCTACGATGCTCAAAGCGACGTATGCGTGGTCTTTGGTGGGTTTAATGATTCCAATAACGCTGTGGCAAGTGCAGAAACTTGGTTGTATGACTTTAATTCAAACACGTGGACAAACGCATCTCCAGCAGCCAATCCTCCTGCTAGATACGTGCACAGAATGGCGTATGATAGCAGGAGCGACAGAACAATCCTTTTTGGAGGATTTGATGGCAGTAGCCTTTACGGAGACACGTGGGCGTACGATGTAGAAACAAACACTTGGGAAGAGATGACTCCTTCAACATCGCCAAGTGGCCGAGTGGACCATTGGATGAGCTACGATTGGGAGAGCGATAGGGCAATTCTCTTTGGCGGACAGCCAACATCAGGTTATATCAGCCACACCAACGACACTTGGGCTTATGACTATGACACAGACACCTGGCAGCAAATGAGCCCATCTCTTGCTCCGTCTAATCGCTCATTGCATGCCATGGCATACGACAACGAGTCTGACGTTGTTGTACTGTTTGGTGGAATAGGGCCATCAAATGTCAATTATGATGACACGTGGCATTATGACTTTGACTCTGATACTTGGACACAGGCTGCACCCGATCCCCATCCAGGGGGGAGATTGCGACACAGTGCCACATATGACAATCATAACGACGTCATGATTATCTACGGAGGAGTAACCGGAGATTGGCACAGTCGGGATGACATTGACACGGATACAACTTGGTCGTATGATGAGAATACAGACACTTGGACGAAGATGTCGGAGATACCGGAGCCACCAGTAACCCCAATCACGACGACGACAACTACTACGACGACAACTACTACGACGACTGATTTGCCACCCATACCCTTGGAATTTGTTGCCATTGCAATTGGTGGAGTAGTAATCATTCTGCTTGTCGTCTTAGTCGTGAAACAGAGGCGCTGAAATAATGAGGACAGTTCTGAGATTTGCAGGAATTGCTCTAGTGGCGACATTAATGATGGGGATGACCCTTCTGGGGCCGCCCTCTGTCCATGCCCAGACTGGCGACTTCAACTTCATCGCATATGGTGATACCAGAGGCAACCATCCGGCTTCTGTTTCCGATTTGCATGACGACATTGTCAATGCCTTCATGTTGAAGGAGCCAGAATTTGTCCTTCATACCGGAGATATGGTGAATCATGGTGGAGAGGCGTACCAATGGCCTTTCTTCAACGACTCAATAGCAGCCATCTGGGAGGCAGGAGTACCATTTTACGGTGTTGTTGGGAATCATGAGCATTACACTGATGATTGGGGGGTGAATGATGAAGACTTCAGCACCTACCTTGACTACATCGACCACTCTGATGTTGTGAACGAAGCGGGTGAAACAGAGCTCCACTACTCATTTGACTACGAGAGCATTCACTTCATTGTTGTAGATACCGAGGATGAATTCATCGATGACACCTTCAACAGCTCTGAAGCTCAGATGGACTGGCTGCTCGCAGACCTAGAGAATACTGAACCAGAGGAGTTCATAGTGGCTGCATTTCACAGGCCGGCATTCTCTATCAGGTCTGATAGGTGGGCGCAGGGTGAAACAATCCGCGATGAGTTTCATCCAATATTCAGTCAGTATGGAGTCGATCTAGTGTTCATGGGCCATGACCACTTCTACTACCGAGCAAACCGAGATGGCATCTCCTATGTAACTACGGGAGGCGGAGGCGCGCCTCTCTATAATCCTGACATGAACACACCTACTTGGCAATCCGGCGATGTCACATTTCGAGAGTATCACTATTGCAACGTAGAAGTGAATACAACTCACGTCACGACAACTGTCACTACTCTCAATGGTACTGTACTTGATTCATTCTCAATTGAAAGAGAAGATGTTCCTGCTGCACCGCCCCTGGGCTGGACCATCTTTGCAGTTGAGGGAGGGATTATCCTTATCCTGTTGGTATTCTTAGCGTTCGGTAAACGTAACTGACACGGGGATGGCTCAGGCAGGCCATCCCCAACTCCTTTTTTGACCAAGTGATGAGCAAGTTTTTTTGGAGTTGCAGTACCTGATTCTGCGCAATTGGATGGATTACAGAATTGCTTGTTCAAAAACTATTCAGACTCATACCTATGATGCAAACCAGCGGACCTGAGTACTGGATCGCCATGTTCTTCGTCACAGGATTGGTGTTCGGGATATGTTCTGCTCTGGTTGTTGGTTTTCTGTGGCACCGTGCAAGAAAGAGTGTCATGAAGCAGGCCGAGGAAGCTGGAACTAGTCTTGGAATCGATATAGAACCTAGTATAGACCTTCGTGCCATTCAGGGGTGTGGCTACTGCATTGGATTCATCGTTGTTGCAGTGGCCGTTGTACTCGGCATATCAATGGCAACATTGATTCCTGAGGGCTCCGAGAATCTAATTGTGACTGTCGCCATCACCGTCTTTGCAGCTATGCTCTGGGGCCTTATGATATGGTCAGTACCCTACTATATGAGTGAAAAACGTCGGTTCCAACATCTTCTGGACAAGGCTCTTGCTGAAGCGGCTCGAAACAAGGGATGAATTGCTGCATTTGATGGCTTGTTTATATGTTCAATATGCAGTAGAGTTCATAGATTACAGTGAGAAGGAGCCAGCAACATGTCTGATAGCAAAGAACGTGTGTTTGCCGTACTTGGAGCTGGTCGTCAGGGTACAGCGGCGGCATATGATCTCGCGAAATTTGGGAACGCTAAATCTATCGTAATTGCCGATATGAAACTGGATGCGGCCAAGAAATCGGCTGCACGGGTCAATGATTTGCTCTCTACAGATTTAGCTAGGGCTCACGTATTGGACGTTACTCATCAGGATGAATTGGTCACTTTTCTCACCGGAGTCAACACCGTCATCAGTGCAGTCCCCTACTACTTCAATCTGGAGATTGCAAGAGCAGCCATCACTGCAAGGACCAATATGTGTGACTTGGGGGGAAACACCAACATCGTAATGGAGCAATTAGAGCTTGATCCGAGAGCAAAGGCGGCCAACATCTCCATAATACCTGACTGTGGCCAAGTTCCAGGAATGGGAACAACTCTATGCGTATTTGCAATGAGCCTATTGGACGAACCAGAAGAGGTCTATATGTGGGACGGAGGATTGCCCCAAGACCCCCGACCGCCATTCAAGTATTTGCT
>JBHLND010000085.1:0-9773 GCA_048937485.1 Promethearchaeota archaeon | reverse complement strand
TGAGGACGTTCAAGTAACTGACCTACTTAGGGACTCTCAAGTGCCCATGACAAAGGTCCTGGCAAGTGATCCTCTTGCCATTGGTGGATCCGTTGGATCAATAAGAGAACGTCTAGTAGACAGAAGTGGGCCGGAACCCATTAGTCACGCCTGGGAAGCCAACATCAGATATCGCAATTGCTTCAGTTATGACATGAATCTGGTTCCCGGCCTATTGTACAAGATTGAGGGGGGTAATCTTGTCCCATGTCCCCCCAAGCTGGATAACGCCCTACTGAGAGAGTTCAAGAGCGCAGTAGAAGATGAAGAGGGTCTTGAGAACATCATCAACACCTATGCTCCAATGTTCTTCACAGAGGTGCCTGATATCAAACGAATCGCTCTTGACATAGAGGTCTACACCCCTGTGAAGAACCGAATTCCGGATGCAGCAAGCGCACCCTACGAAGTGACAGCAATAGGACTGTCTGACAATGAGGACTACCAGAAATGTTTCATTCTCAAGCGTAGGGGAATAAAAGAAGGCCAACGCAGTCCCGGCTTTCCAAAAGAGGTGGAAATAGTATATTTTGATGATGAGAAGGAGATGCTACTTGAAGCCTTTAGAGTAGTTGACGACTATCCCATTCTGTTGACCTTTGTTGGCGATGCATTCGACCTTCACTACCTCTATAATCGAGCAAAGAAACTTGGACTTAGTCTGGAAACCGAAGTTCCCTTTTACATGAGCAGAAATAATGACATTGCACTTCTCAAGAAGGGAATCCACATTGACCTCTATCGTTTTCTGAAGAACCCATCTATTAGGCTATATGCTCTCTCCGGTGCCTATGAGCAGACTAATCTGGAGGCAATTGCACAGGGGCTTCTTGGTATTGGAAAACTAGATCTCAGTACAGACATCTCTTCTCTTCCGTACAACGAATTGGCTCATTATTGCTGGCTTGATTCCAACATTACTCTGAGAATTACTTCCTACAATGACAACCTTCTTCTGCGATTAATCATCCTTCTGATGCGTGTTTCTCGTCTTTCAATGGAAGACACCACTCGACTTGGCATTTCTTCGTGGATTCAATCGCTTTTCAGACAGGAACATAGGTCTCAAGGAATCATTATCCCTCGGCGAATAGACATTGACACTCTGAAATCAGTAGAAGCACAGACAGAAGCCATGATTAAGGACAAGCGATTCAAGGGTGCAATTGTGATTGAACCTAAAGCAGGTGTTCACTTCAGAGCTACCGTCCTAGACTTTGCCAGTCTATACCCTACCATTATGAAGCAACACAACATCAGCTACGAAACAGTGGATTGCCCACACGACGAGTGCAAAGCAGCAAAAGGCAATAGGGTGCCCGAAACCGACCATTGGATATGTACAAAGAGAAAAGGAATGATTAGTCAAGTCATTGGATTCTTCAGAGACACTCGGGTTCGATGGTTCAAGTCGAAAAGCAAAGACAAGTCCCTTTCGGAAGACACGAAGAATTGGTATGGCGTGGTTGAAAAAGCGCTCAAGGTGTATGTCAATGCCTCATATGGGGTAACAGGGGCTCAGCATTTCGAGCTATTCTGTATGCCTGCCGCAGAGAGTGTCACAGCCTATGGTCGAAATGCGATCATTAAGACCCAAGAAAAGGCCGAGTCAATGGGCATAGAGGTTCTTTATGGTGATACCGACTCCGTTTTTCTAAACAGCCCTACTGAAGAGCAACAGGCTAAACTAATCGAATGGTCCAGAAAGGAGCTGGGCATCGACCTAGAGGTCGAGAAGACATACAAGTATGTAGCTCTCTCCGATCGGAAGAAGAACTACATCGGAGTGTATGAATCTGGATATGTTGAGGTCAAGGGGCTAAGTGGGAAGAAACGAAACACACCACTCTTTGCACAGAATGCCTTCAAAGATATGCTTGATGTTCTTAGTAGGGTGAATAATCCAGAAGGATTTGAGGCTGCGAAGGAAGAAATTCGAGAAGTAGTTAACTGTGTCATTGATCGCCTTGAAGGAAAAGCAGACCCTTACTCCCCTGAGGAGCTCGCTTTTAGAGTTCAGATGACCAAGTCGCTGGATGCTTATGGGAAGACGAAACCTCAACATGTTCGTGCAGCCATGATGCTCAGAGATGCGGGTTTTGATGTGCCTCCAGGAACTATTGTTGAGTACATCAAGACTAAGGGCACCGAGGACCTCCTTCCAGTTCAGATGGCTGAGGATACAAGCTATTGGCTGGATAAGGACAAGTATCTTGATACCCTCAGGTCGGTATTTGAACAAGTGCTTGACTCGGTGGGTATTGATTTTGAAGAGCTACTAGGATTTACTACGTTAGACCAGTTCTTTTAAGCAGCGATGCATTTGAGAAATCAGGTCAGTATCCCTAAGAAATTCTTATAGCGGACACGGAGCAAAACGCTAAAGGACAGATGCGAGACCATTGACGATGGCGGAGTAGAAAAATGTCTAACTTCAGGGAATTCTTCATGCAAAAGCTGCTCATCCTCCTGAAACCCGAGGACATTGATATGTCCGCGAGGGATTTCGTTTCAACCTATGCATCGTACATGGACTCAGTTGGGATAGTAGGAAAAGGTCCTACAGGTCATGTGATCTTTCCAAGCCGAACCGCTCCAGTACTTGACCAGCACACTCAGCTGTTTGAGGAGCTTGTTAACCTGACCCACACCCTGGATATCCACACTGTCGCAAGCATGGATTTCTACACTGATGGATGGTTTGCACGAGATCCGAAGTATCACACAGTTTCGCCTCGGGGTGAAGCTATGCCGCACCAAATCTGTCCCAATCGGGAGGAGTTCTGGCAATATGGTGCAGAGATAGTACGTGAGCTTGGTGCATACCCGATAGACGAGATTCTACTTTTTGGCGCAGGTTTCATCCGCGACCATTTTTGCTTCTGTGACAGATGTAGGTCAGAATTCGCTCCAATGGTTGACCAGGAGCCCAATCGTCTCTCGTATGAATACATCACAGAAAACCCCGTCTTCCACAGCAAGTGGCATGAATGGAGAGCTGAGAAGGTTAGCGGGGGTCTAGGGCGCCTTCAGGATGCAGCTAGGGAATCTGACGAAAAGATAGGCCGCGAAAAACCGCTGAAGATCTCTGTAGAAGTTCTTCTCGACCCTACAACTGGGTTCTCTGAGGGCGGAAAGGGTCAATATGGATATGACTACAACAGCATCTTGGATATTACTGGCAGCGTCATTATCAATCTCTATCCTTGGAGTCCTACTTTGCCGACAAAGGGCTCAAGCGAGTACAATGAATTAATCGAGTCCCTCTACTTCACAAATGAATTCGCGCGCAGGGGTGGCTCTGTTTCTCTGTTTAGATGGGGTGTAACAACAATGGATCAGCTCCAAGAGCTTAAAGCACTTGGAAAGGATGCTGGTATCGAACGTTACATGACCACCTTTAGTTACCCAAACGATTACTCATTAAGGCGTGAGAGTGCGATTGGTAACTACTGATTCCGTTCTTGTGTTACTGCGTCACGCCGCACCAAGGGCAGACCTTGGTCCCAACTCTGAATGTTCTTCCACATGAGAAACAGAAACCACGACTGTTCTGATCATTTCGGACATCATCATTGAATGGGCTCAATTCCCCTTGGGAAAAGAGGGAACCAATCCCTTCAATGTTCTCGTCTAGTCGTGCAGTGCAAGTTGGTGCTTGAGAAGGTATAGCTATTTTCGATTCCTTTTGCCCTCCAAAAAGGTTTCCAAGATCCGAATATGGATCCGACTTCTCACGCTCACCATAGCCGGATGGGGGATATGTTTCTCTTCCCCAGGACGAATGCGGACTCTCAGACCTATGCTCATCCCTTCGAAACGAGCTATCTAGGGCGTCAAAGTCCTTCCGGTAGTCATCTCTCCCATATCCGTAGTCCACTGCTGGACGATTGGCCGTACGCAGTCCTGAATCCTCAAACGATTGGCGATCCTGAGAATGGCCTTTTGCTAAATCAATGAAACTTAGGTGAGAAATACTCTTCATCTGTTCATAGTCACGCTGAGTTAAACCAAGCATCTCAAGCGCTCGGTCTCTCTCTGCGCAGCGCTTCGACATGGGACAACAGAATGCCAGACTTCCGTGACATAGAGCCGCCATTGCACGTTCTTGCCGTCCTTTGAAGATGGGAGTTATTCGCTTTCTTCCAAGGACAAGAGAATCTCCCAGCGCCCTTAATTCGGCATACCCGCTCTGAGCAAGAGCTTCCACAAGCTCCCTTGCAGGGTACGCCTTCCCCTCGATTATCACATGACCTTCTGTTCTATCCAATCTTACTGGGCGTTCGGCTAGCTTTTCTCTATCATGGCTAGAGTATCCTATGATAAACACCTCATTCGAGCACTGTCTGAAGTGTATGGGATGAAGGAATAGAACCTATGTATTACCACGGTAACCCGCCGTTTTTCAGGAAAACTATATTATCTTGGAGTTCACTTCTGGCGTTTGCTAAATCAAACTCAAGAGTTTTCTAGAGGAAGGTTGATGAAATGGGTCTAAAAGCAGAAGGCGCAGCACAGGGCTTCACCGTGCTTGGTGGATTGGTGCTAGCTATTATCGGGCTTCAGATGCTTGTGGGCGGAGCGAATTCATTCTCGGGAGGAAATGCAGAGGGACTTATTGATTTGCTAATAGCAATCGCATTACTCCTAATGGTTATTCTCTCATATGATGCATGTGGCTTCATAGACTGGAAGATTAAGAAGAGTGGCCCCTTGCTGGCACTATTCGGTCTGTTTTCAATATTCATTGTCCTTCGTCATGTGAGCTTTGATATTGTAGGCTGGCTACTAAATGCAGGAACTCTTGCAGGCCTGATGATACTCATCGCAGGAATTTTAATCGTCACAAAGACTTAGGTTTGAGCGAGAGCTGGAATGCAGCTCGGAACTTCTCTTTTTCTGGCTGCTTTCTTTTCTCCGCCCACATCGCAAATTAGATAATGGGGAAGGAATCGCCAGCTACCTGTCGCCCAATGGGTAGTGACAGCTATGGACGAGAAGCACATTCGAATTCTTCGAGGTCTGGGTTTCGATAACATTGACGAGAAATGCATGACGAACGACTATTGGAAGAAGAGAGGTGCCGATGCCCTCGCTTTGACCACTCAGGATCGTGATGTATACGGTTGCGTGGATCATACCAGGGGAGAAGGTGTTAGACTTTTTGATGTGGAGGGCACTGAGTACCTTGATGTGACTGGAGGCGTGGCTGTTCGAGCCTTTGGCCTTAGGTATAAGCCCTACTTGGATTTTCAAGAAAGCATCATCGATGTTGTTCATGAGCTTCCAGGACAAGATTTTGATGGTATTCCTCAGACTCTGTTAGCTGAGAAGCTTGCTGGAATCACTCCTGGCAGTCACAGGAAGCGAGTTGTGTTTACAACTTCAGGAGGGCGTGCTGTTGAAGGTTGTATGAAGTCAGCAATGGATCTCTCTGGCCGAAGAAGGTTTGTGGCTTTCCGTCCCGCGTTTCATGGGCGAACTGGATATGCACTAGCGCTTACAGCATCCAACTCGAAACATAAGTCCGGCTTTCCGCAGGGCGTTGACGTCATTCGAGTGGCTTACCCATACTGCTATCGTTGCCCTTACGGTCAGGATGCTGAGGACTGCAGCTTAGAGTGTGTAGAGTATCTTCGCTATGCGTTGCAGGTGGAAGGTGATGACATAGCTGCTTTCGTGATGGAAGCACTTGCTGGAGAAGGAGGATTGATTGTACCTCCTGCGAAGGCTGTGCAGGGGATGTATGACCTGGCAAAAGAAGTGGGAGCATACTTCATGTCAGATGAGGTACAAGCTGGTATGGGCCGAACTGGCAAATGGCTAGCTATTGAGAATCACGGTGTTATCCCAGACTATGTTTCCCTGGGCAAGGCTATTGGCGGTGGATATCCAATGGGTGCGTCTGTCGGACCCGCGCCAATGTTCACAGGTGGGGCTCGCCACTCCGAAACTTTCTCCGCTGAGCCGAAGATGGGGCTTCTATCATTATGGATACTCAAGCACATTGAAGATGGCGGATTTCTTGAGAAGAATGCTGACAACGGAGCATACTTCCTCAAACTACTTCATGAATTAGAAGACAAGCATGAGGTTATTGGCGATGTACGCGGTATAGGCCTTATGATGGGCGTCGAGTTTGTAAAAGACAAGATTTCAAAGGAAAAGGCTCCCAAGCTCAGAAACGCCATTGTAAAGAATGCAGTTCAGAAGCAGAAGTTGTGGGTGTTGGGCGCAGGTCAGAACGTTATGCGTTTAACGCCTAGCTATGTAATCACCAAAGAAAACATTGACGACGCTGTGGACCGGATTGACAAGGCAATCAAGGAATCGGTCTAAGCGAACGGATTTGCAGAAAGAAAGAGAACTCATCTCCAGATTCTGAAATCCGGAGATGAGCATCATTTGCCTATAGCATCCAGAGTATGGCACCCAGAATAACTAGGATGCCACCAAGATCACTGGCGAACAAGATCATCAGAATGCCCATGAGCAGGACAACGATGAACTTGTTTGTTTTTCCGAAGTCGAGCGCACTGATTTTGAGGAATCCACTATTCACCAATGCAATTAGTGAAAATAGAATTGCTAGAATTCCTAACACCAAGGGATCGAGAAAGCCTGCGAGGACGTTCACGAACCCGAAGGCTGATCCTATCGCCATCAGTATTCCCTGGATGAGACCAACCAGCGCACCTAGGAGAACGAGAAGGTCTCCACTTTTCTTTAGATCTGCCATTGCATAATAGCTCCTTCAGGTACCTCCCAGAAACTCTTGCAGAGGCAGACTTCATTCTGCAGAGGGTTACCATCAGTCAGTATTGAAAATCAGTACAGGCAGATGGCGCTAATCGGGAGTGCCCCCGCATCTCTTAACAAAATCTCCTCTCTGCTGAAGTTAGGGATAGTTATGCGTCGTCATACGGTTCTATTTAACCTAAACGGATTGGACGTTTTTATATTCGACACTTGCCGTATCTTCCTAGAAATTATGCTATTGCTGATCCATTGATAGTTCTGTCATGAATCGACACCTGATTACCTTAATATGGGCCGGATAATTCACACTGAATAGAGTGTGTTCATAGATGGTTGAGGCGTTTGAAGAAGAGCGAATTGAACGTAGCTCCCACGATGCATCAAGTTTCCTCGAATTCACTGGTGATATTCACCCAAATACTGAGATTCCCAACGGCGCAGAGATTCTCATCTATAGCAAAGCCCAGTCTTACCTAACTCATGGGATACACAAGTTCCCTGCTAAGTTCTTCCCTGAATTGCCTCGTTTTTTGATTGCTCGATATTCGAATAGCGGAGATAGCGTTCTGGATCCTATGTGCGGGAGTGGCACGGTTGTTCTTGAGGCCCAACTGAAAGAACGAGTGGCCATAGGGATTGATATTGACCCTATGGCACGTCTTATATCCAAAGCAAAGACAAAACCAATTTCCCCTGAGATTCTGACTTCTGTGAAAGAATGGCTACTAACCACGATTGATGTTTTACATTCAGATTCTGCATCTTCTCCAAGAATTCCGGAATTTAACTACAGAGATAGCTGGTTTCGTGATTTTGTCCAGTACGAACTAGGAATTATCCGTGATGCCATTGACAAGTTTTCCGGGTCCTCCCTCGCTGCTACTCTCACTTCTGCATGTGTTACTGATATCACTAGATTTCTCTATGTAGTATTCTCCTCAATCATCAGAGATGTATCAAATGCTGATCCCCACTGCACAAGAACCGTCATTCGACAGAAGCTTCAGAGAGAAATAGCCCCGGGTGAAACCGTGACTAAATTTGGTGAAACTCTTGAAAAGCAGCTTGCTGGGATGAGTGAGCTATACCAAGTTTCGCTTTCCAAGAATCTCAGAGAACCAATCTTTCCTGACTCCAATGCAATATCTACAGGGCTGGACTCTGAATCCATAGACCTTGCAGTTACTTCTCCTCCTTACATCAATGCAGTAGATTATCCGCGTACCCATCAGCTAGAGATGTACTGGTTGGGGCTAGTGGAAGATGGTCCATTATCTAATATGAAACGGAGATACATCGGAACGGAAACTGTCTATAAGAGGGAATACGAGTCGCTTCGAGTATCAGGGCTCAAGACCCTAGATCCGCTTCTGAAACGAATCTATCAGGTTGACCCCCGAAGGTCCTACATTACTTACAAATTCTTTGAGGATATGAAACTCCAGCTGCAGGAAACTAAGAGGGTGTTGCGTCCCGGTGGATACTATTGCGTTGCAATCGGTAACAATGTGATTCGGAAGGTTCCCATCCATTCGCACCTGATACTCTCCGAGCTTGCAACCTCAAAGGATGTTGGATTTGAGCTTGTGAAGACCTTCTTCTCCGGACTCATAAGACACTTTATTCGAATTCCAAGAAAAGAGAGAATGTCTGGTGAATGGATTCTTGTTCTTAGAAAGTCAGGAAACTAGACGAATCTCTCCACACAGTTGATTATGTCTCCAATCACTTGAAGTGACTCCTTAACGCTGCCAGAAACCTCCATACTATGGTCTGCACCATTCACGACTAGAGCTTCTCCTCCTGTCGCCCTAATCAGCTTCGATAGAATCTCATGACTATAATGGGGATCTGCTGAGCCAATTACAAAGAGGGACTTCGGCTTGTACTCCTGAATCTGTTTCTCCAAGGATGGCATTTGAATCAGCGGAGTATGCCAGACAATCTTTGCCTTCCGAGCATCAGGATATCTCTCTAGAAGATGTCCAATTGCCAATGTGCCCAACGATTTGCCAACAAACACCTCAAGACTCACATCAAGCTCATTCAGTGCAGTTTGATACGCTGCATTCACATCATCGTAAAGCCACTTCAGTTTCTCATCTTGGCCAAGCTCCTGATATTCACGATTTTCTGAATAGCTGTAGTCCACGCTGAGAACATTGAGCCCCTTTTCTAACAGCGTGTTGATCGTATAATACAGGAGAGGAGCTTGTGAGGTATATCCCCGTCCTGGAAAGACAATCGCCAGTCGTTGCGATGTTTCCTTCAGCCGAAGGTATGTATTTGGGACTGGCAGACTACGATGTCCAAAGATGGTGAGGACCTCGAAGTAAACCATGCCCTCCTCGTGGACTTCAGTTCAGATAAGGGCTCTGTTTCTGAATCTTGACGCTAATGCGAATACTTATTTGCAATACTTCCAGAGAAGGACGAAAACCTATAGGAGGTACGATATATGGCAATAACTTTACGGTGGGATCATGTTTGCCAGGCGCTCATTCTTAGCTCTACCTCCGTCTGCCAAGTTCCTTTACGTGCTTCTTAAAGGCAGGCGCCGGATGACCCGGCAAGACCTGATTGACAGGACCTATCTGCCCCCAAGAACCATTAACTACGGCCTTAGTCGACTTAAGGACCTGGGCCTTATCCGAGAACTCGTGCACGGAGAGGACAAGCGAAGGATGGTCTACGAGCTCATTTCGGCGCCAATGTGACCTAGAACGTGCTGGAAACGGCATCGTTGGGCTCAGGCTCAATGATGTCGTTACCGCTTTTCTTTCTCGAATAGCTGTTCCAAGGCATACGCCAAAAGCCTCATAATGCTCTCAGGGCCGAAACAGGTCTGAGATATCGAGGCGATTAATGATGGACTTCTACACTGGTGCAGGCATTGAACCAATCGGTGATGGAATCCGCACTCACTTCAGCAGCGAGATTACTGGGGAGCTTACTGATACTGAGGTCATGCTCAT
>JBHLND010000084.1:0-9828 GCA_048937485.1 Promethearchaeota archaeon | reverse complement strand
TTCTCCAAAGAGAATCCCTTTTCCCGTTCCTCACCCCTGGCAGTCATCTGTATCTCGTACTTCAAAACACCACCAACTACTGAATAGGAGCCAATCCAGAGAAGCAATCCCAAGACAAACATGATGATTGGAATTGCAAATATTTCACCATCAGACGAGCCACCCTGAAGAATTGCCCAAGTTACATACGGCAGACCCTGAAATAACAGGGCAGCACTCACAAGCAGGAAAATGCTTACAAACCACTTCTTTGCCCGGTATCTTTTGGTAACAGGCAGCTCGCCCAGAATTACTTGGCCCGTTGCACCTGAGATGGCAACTCGAAATGTTCCGCCTCGATGCTCGTATCTAATTAGCCAGTATGGTGCATGGACATAGCTGGACTCCTTTGGTTCCATCTCCAAGCGATAGTCTAGGAGTTTGTCCATCTCTTTCTGGAGCTGCGCACGATCGTTCTCTGTCTTTCTTCGCTTTGCTCGTGGAATTGAGTCCTCCTCACTAATTTCGGAGTTCAGTACGGGTGCATTATCGGTCTTCTTGATATCGAATTTTTCTGTAGACATTCCCAGAAGTGAAGTTATGAATTCCTCAATGCCAAAGGTCGCAGCATGACGCCTTGCGAGTACCCATTCTTTTACAGTGTCCTGAGAGCTCTTCTCAATCTTCTTCCATACTGTTGCGTTTCCTTTACGTTCTTGCTTTGCTCCGAAATGATAGGTTTTACATGAGGCCTCTACTCGAAATGTAGGAATCCACTGCAGTGTTGGCTTCTGAAGCTCAATATCCTTCATGAAGCGCGATCCTACGGACTTGCCCCCTGCCATCTTGAGCCAGTTTTGAACGACCTCCTTTGCCCCTGCTTCATCTAGTTTATTGGGTAAAAGGAAGTGGTCCTTCATCTCACCGCCATCTACAACGAATGTGTAGCCGCAGTAGGGGCAAGTGGAAATAACATCATCCGCCCCAAGAGGATAAGGAGCATTGCAATTCCTACACCTGTATTGAATAAGACCATGTGCTTTGCTATCAACCGTCATGACCGAACCAATCCCGTTTCTGCAAAGGCAGTTCCACAAAATATAGCCCAAGATGCTGTAACCACGATTGTACATATGCTGGCTTCTTCGGACGTGGCGTGGCAACCTCTAACCTTGCGAAACTTGCCAATGAATACTTCTACGGAACGTATAAAAGATTCACTCTGAACAAACCGAATCACTAACCTCATTGGAGGATGATAATGTATGAAGATTCCACCAAGCATTCTAAAGAGACTCTACGTGAAAAACAGCCTTGAAAACAAAGAGGATGGATTTAGCTTCAAAATAAAGAATGCACTAGCTAACGGAACAGCGGTGTCCATGGCACCAGTGACGATCGATGGAACAGAATATCCCCTGGAAAGCACCTTTATCAAATCAGGTGATGACGAGATAGTCGCTGCAAAGGTTTCAGGAGACAATCCAGCTGCAATCAAAGTTGGTGTCGAGGTCGAAATCTTCGTAAGAGGTAGCGCACTCCCCAATGGTGCACATAAGGTGGGGATTTGCTTCGAAACCAAGGAAATTGGCGAAGTCGCCTTTGAAGTCGACGACGAAATCTGAACGCCTAGCTATACGCAGAAGGAAAGAAGCCTTCTGCGCATTCATTTGTTTTTACTAACACTCACGGTACCAGATGAATGATATTGTGTTCTGCTTCTCCTAGAATATTGCCATTAGAATTAGAAGAGTAGGGATTAGCACAAGGAGAAAACCAATCCAAGTATTTCTATATTTGATGAAGGGACATGCAGGCCCTTGGTTCAAGTCAATATCCTCGAGCACAATTTCAACTGCGTCATCTTCGCTCATGGCAATCTAGCCTCCATTTGAAATGGCACTTATCATCTTTCGGTTAGGTGAATAAAAAGACTTGACCGCCGGAATAGTTTTCTGTAAATCATTCTCAGTTCGCATGGAGGTTGGTGAATTGTACGTCAAGATTAGAAAAGATGGTGCAATCGGCATTGGCCGCGCAACAGAAGGAGAAGCTGAAATCACCATTGGCTACGGCGAAGCACATATGATAGCAGCCGCACTTGAGAAGCTCGCCCAGACAGCTCGTAGCTACAAGCAAGTCTACCACAAAACTACCACTGTGGGTGGGGGAAACAAGATCGAGTTTGAAAGGGGAGAAGATGGAACGATCGCAATCTCAGGTGATAGGCAATTCTACTACTGCAACGAAAAGGAGGTCAGGGACCTTGCAGAGAAGCTGAAGCATTTGCCCCCTATTGAGGTTGCCCCAGCTTCAGATTATGCTCAAAAATTCCCTCCGAGCAACGGGTTCTGTGTCAACGTCACAAATGGCGGCCAAACAGTTCGCTTGAAACTTGCCGACGCTGCGCTAGTCAAGACTGCTGTAAAAAGCAGTGTAGAAGGCAGGTTCTATGAAGAGGTCATCGTAATCGGCGAGAGACGAATCGGTATAAAGAGAAGCAGCGACCTAAAGTGGATGCTTGCTGATGATAACAACACCGTCAAGTTTACGGCTTATGAGGTTGAAGCGCTTATCGCAGGGATCCATAACGCAATTCTTGATGTGCTGATGGACACTGTGAAAGCTTTGGGCAGTGATGATTTGGCTGATATTAGAGTCAAGTCGCATATTCAACGGATCGAGCAGGAATCCGAAAAGATACTTGGCGATTACAGTAAAGGAAAGGGGATAACAAAGAATCTCGTGAAATCAGCAAGGAAAATACTTGGAACTGGATTAGATGCCGATAGCCGGACTGAGGAATTCATTCGACTTTGCAGGTACGTGCAGGGCGAGGTTGACACCAAATTCCAGTCGCCACTGCTAGACATAATCTCGAACACTTTCGCTGGTGGCTCATAGCACAGGAAATGCTACTCGGGCCATAGCTTTGACTCACGTTCAAGCAATGCAGTGGACCACGGATATTTCTCAATGATTCGCTGCATCAAGCGACGGACCTTGCGTACTTCAGAGGTTCCATCATAAGCAAGAAGCACAACAAGGCCGCCTCTTGTTCTCTTAAACTTCTGGTACATGGTCTTGGAGGTGTTGATGCTGTCACAGATTATCATGACTTCAGCTTGGGGAATGTCGAGGTCTCTCTCACCCACAGGAGACATAATCAGAACCCTTGCATCATCATCTTCCCGAAACTCTCGAAGAACCTCACCCTTGTCCTTCGTTTGACCTGTAATGATGAGAGTGTGCACCTTTCCCTTGGTTAGGACATCTTGAATTTGAGATACCATCTCCAGGTATGATGTCAGAATTAGAGCTTTCTTGTACTTCAGAGCAATCTGCACTGCCCGTGTGGTCTTGGCCGACACCTTCGGCAGAATTCTCCTCAACTGGCCTACGTTGAAGTAGTGTTTCAAGTAGTCTGAATGAAACATCTTAAGAAATTGCTTTGGTGGCATGGCAAAGACATACTTGCGTAAAAGGAGAAGCCCTGAATATCGTCCTTTCAGCTCCTCTGCTATTGGAAGCCGCTCTATCATCAGATGGACTCGTCTAGCATCGCCGTCAATAAGATCCAGATTGTCATCCGCCGCAAGCTCATTCACAATCTCAGTACGAGTTGTGCGAATTAATTCGTCCAGCACTTTGGAAATAGATCTGATTCTTACGTCAGTGACTGCGGAAACCATAAGAAAGGTTGGTTCAAGATAGGTTTCAACGTCAGTATCGTATAGCTCATCCATGGAGATGACTTCCGATCCAGGAATTTTCTGCTTCAATGTCTTCAGCTCATCTCGGATTTCCAATTGCTCTTGGGTGAACACCGCATGATCATCACGAAGAGTACCACTCATCCCAATCATCCATTTGTCTGAGAAAGAAGTTAGAAGTGTAGGCCAAGGAAACACCAATGCAGTTCGCCCTCCACTTCGTCGAATTAGTGTGTCGACCTCGTTGATAAGCAGCGCATCATAACTATCAAACAATGAAGGGTCTTTCCTTACCAACCCTGCTAATACTTGAGGGGTTGCCACAACAACTCGCTTTTCACGAAGGATATTCTGCCTTCTCCCTGAGGGAACTCTTGAAGAAATCTCTCCCAGTTCATCCTCAAGGCCGCCATATTCACCTCGCAAGTAATCCACGGTTTCAGCCAAGGACGAAGATGAGTGTACGACAATGATGAATCTCAGATTCTTGAACTGCTCTGCAACAAGTTGATGGGTTATATAGCGCTTACCAAGCCCACAATCGAGCTCAAGGAGCAGGTTAGTCCCTTGCATCTCCTTCACGCGATTGAGAATGTAGTTCTGATATCCTCGCGGAGTATACTTGGGGTTTGCATCTGACATCTCACTAACTCATCCATTGGTTGTGTTAAGAACTCGTTCCATTTGGATTCAAAATATTTTGTGGGTCTTATAATGTTTGACAAGAACAAGATTGTATGAGAGCAACACGAGTTGTGCGTAAGTGGGACAGGAAGAAGGCGGTTTTCGTAGAGGTGATTGTCCAGAACCCGCTTGAAAGCTCCATGTCTTGTCAGGAGTGCAGATACTATGCATCCAAATCAAAAACATGTAGCGGCGTAGGTTCCAAGTACCACATGAAGCGAGTGCCTTTCCCTGAGTTCATTCCGAATCAGTCGGAGTGCGAAGTACGCCTGCCTCCGGAACTTCTCGCTTTTACCTCCTAAAAGCTCTTGAACACCTTGGCAAGTGAGGGTCCTTTAACGTGCATCTCAAACTCATTGAATTTGCCGAAAGGTACGATATGCACTTCAAAATCCCTTTCAATCAATCGTCGTGAGGTTTCCTCAATCAGTTCATCAGCAAAAAGGGGATCAGCTTTACTGTCGCTAAGGTGAGCGAATGAGTGAAGAATCACTTGCTTCATGTTTGTCTTTCCACAATGCCATCGAATGTTCTTCACCATCTTGCGCAGAATACCCATCCGATCATCCTGATCATGTTTCTCGGACTGGATCCATACCAGAAGTGATTCCTGAAATCTCTCACGAGCCGAGGGAGAAGATTTACTCTCGTCAGGGATGTACCAGAAGTGATTCACATGAAACATTAGCATCTTCATAGACCTTCACGTCCACTTCTCAATAATGGGAAGTATCAAGGTTTCTATTCAACTGATTCCTCGTCTTTGTCAGACTGGCCTTCTTCGCGTATTTCAAGCTCCTCGCTGTCCTTTCCTGAGGTGGGACCTCCAATGACTGGATGCTTTTGAAGGGCAGGCTCGCTGCCTCGGCGAGGAATGGCTCTCCCATGGACCCAAATTGTGTTGTCAGGAATTACTTTGTTCTTAGGAACAACAGTGTTGGCACCAATGATTACATTATTCCCAATTTCTGCTCCGGCCAGGATTACAGCGTTTGCTCCTACGGTGACTCTGTTTCCTATCTTGACAGTCTTGAGATAGAGACGGTCACCTTCATACACATGACCGCTCATTATCGCATCATAACCGAAGAAGCAGTCTTCACCAATAACGGTCCGCTCGGGATTGAAAAGGCGCCCGTTGCCAACTACAGAGTATTTCCCTATCTTCGCTCCAAACCACTGATGCCGTGCCTTCACATCAAAGAAAACTGAGAAGAACCAAGCAAAATAGGGGAAGATTATGTAGTAGACTTCGAAGTACTCATACAATAGCCAAGCTTCAGAATCCATTGAGTAGTAGCCATCTTCAAGAAAGGGAATGACTCGTCGGGAAAGTCTGAAGCAAATTGCCAATAGTGCTAAGAAGATGCCGTAGCAGACAAAGGCAAGTGTTGGAAGAAACACGATGAACCAAAATCTATCAAAGAGAATCTGAGGGAAATGACTTCCTAGCAGGGATTGGAAGAACCCCTTTATCTCAGCAAAGGGCCACCCGATTTCTCCCAAGAAAGTATCGGTTCGGTCAAATGCACCTATGACCAAGAATATTGCAGGTATAGCTGCGATTGTAATGCTAACAAGTATTGAAATGGCCAGATAGATACCGTAGGCAATTGACCTAAGTCTCATTGGAAGACCTTCTTGGGTGTGGGATGGAAGGAGTATACGCGACCCCTATTTTAACCATAGCAATATACCTTAGGGAAACAGATATAGACCAAACCCAGTGTGACGGGACAATCACTACTCGCACCTGGAAGTCTGAATGATGCCTCATGACCTTGTAATTGCTGGAACTGGACCCGCCGGCCTCATGACTGCGGAGAGAGCCGCCCGATACGGACTGAATACCGTTGTACTTGAAAGGAGATCCGCAGTCTCCGATTCTTTGATGGGGGAATTGGTAACCACAAATGCACTGCGGCTGCTAAAGGTGAAACCAGACTCTGAATACATTGGCAACAAGTACAATGCGATTGTAGGGGAAAGTCTGGATTCCGGGGCTAAGATATCGGTTGGAGAGGGACTCCTGGGTAACTCCTTTCTGCTTGATGAGGACAAATGCCAGGAATTAATGAGAGACCGTGCTTTGGCAGATGGAGCAGAATTCAGGTATAAGGCTCGTGCGGATTTGGTGCTTAAGGAAGGCAATCAGGTTGTCGGCTTGAAATATAACGGGACTGAGGAAGTACGGGCAGGTCTGACCGTGGGAGCAGATGGATCATTTAGTAGAGTATCCGAAACTGCAGGATTCATCCATCCAAAGTGGCTGCTTTCCTACGGTATTCGTTGGAAACTCGAGGGATGCAAGGGAGTTGACCCAGGTACTGCATACTTCTATGTAGGGCAGGATGTTGGTCTTGGATACCTATGGCTATATCCAAGGAGTGAAACAGAAGTGAATCTTGGAATTGGTCGAGTACCATCATCCAAAGAGAAGTGGGAGAAACTGCCTTCCTTGATTGATGTTCTGAAGAAATACAAGAAACGATTTCCTGAGCTGCGAGATTCCAAGATTGCATCACAGAATGGGGGAGTAGTGCCCTGTGCGGGACTTATTCCCAGGTTCACTGATGCAGGAGTGGCCCTCTGTGGAAACGCAGCTGGACAGGTCTCATCTATAGTCGGCGGCGGCGTAACAACGTGTTTCCATGCTGGTACCGTTCTAGCACAACATGCAAAGAGAGCCGCTGATGAGAACGACTTCTCAAAGAAGAGCATTCGAATGTATGAGAAAGCATATCGCAGAACGAAGCTTGCACGGAATATTCAGAACACGGGCCGCGGTTTCTGGGCTATATCCAAGTACTCGTTCTACAACGACCCCATTGCTGCTGCAGAAACTGTCCTGAATCAATTGGATGCCAAAACACTCAATGCGCTTGTGCAAGGACAGGCAGGCGTTTCAGATATCATGACTCTACTGACCGACTTCCTTCCAATGGTTTTGAATATCGGAAAGGGTTACTTGAAGAGCATTGCCTTGAGCGGGCTTTGATTGTGCTAGTGAAACCGGACTATTGGCATGAAGACGATTGCGTTGCCTATGGGATGAACATATCATTCATGCTGAAGAAGAACATCGTGAACCAGTGAGAAACTCAAGAAAGTGAAGCAGGGTCCACCCCCCCGACCCTGCTTCGGAGCAACGGTGCCCCGCTGCCCAGTCCTATAACATGCCCAAGTGGATCATCAAGCATCCACTCGGAGTTCCTGCATAGTGTATGCAGTTCCCGACGATATTATAAGGTATTTTGGTTGTAAACATTCATCAAGTAAGTATGTTGCGAGTTCAAGCTCCGGTTTGAGATAACTCAGAATTGGGTTGGTCAAGTTTATGATTCAAGATGAGAGTTTCAGAGAAGCCCTTGAAGCACTTGGTCTCAGTATTGGGACTGCAGAAGAGGAGTCAAGAACGATAGGCGTGTTGCGTGCAATCCTGAAGATACAGGGAAATCCTCCAGTGCCACGTACTTTCGCAGAGGTCTATGAGTCCGTCCTGAAAGAGAATCCAGACAGCAAGCTCTCAAAGGCATGGGTGCATAGAGTGCTGAAGCCACTGGTGGAGGCCCAGCTCGTTCGAGTTGAGAGTCAGTCGGCATATCGCAAGAGGTACGTAATCAATGTGAATACAATAATGACTGGGCTTGAACATCTTAAGACTGACAGAATAGGCCAAATCACAAGTGAGATAGAGTCCCTGAAGTCAAATCATGAGCAGGTGTCCAAGCTCGACTGCGGAGTTTTGGCACAGGAACTAGTGAAGGCACTGACTGGTCAAGACCAAGTACCCACGACTCGAATCGTCCGCGGAGTTGAGGAACTGAACAGGGTCTTGAAGTACAACATAACAGATGTAGCAAAGAAAGGCGATGTGATTCGAGCGACAGTTCTTTGGCTTACACCCCTCCTAAAAGGAGGAGAAGATCGGATGATGAAGTTCATCGATGCCGCCATGAGAGGCGCAGACGTTCGGTATCTTGTGACATTGGATATCCTCTCAGCAGGCCAGTTGGTTGAACAAGACATGGATTCTCAGAGGATGGGAGAAGTGGCTCAAGGGATAATCAAGATGCGAGAAGCAGGAATCAAAATAGATGTGCGAGTATTTCCAGCAGGAAGGACGTATAGTCAGGTGAGCCTGAATGACCAGAGCACAGCTCTGATCATCACGGAAAACCCCCTGACAGCCACATGGTTGACAAGAGAGTTCAATCCAGATTTGATTGACAATGCAATATCATCATTTGACAGGAATTGGGAGAAGGCAAAGTCCTTGTTTGAACTCACGCCGGAAGATTTCGAAGAGATGGGAGCAGGCAGCAGCCCTATCGCGAAGATGCTCTCGGGTGGGACAGGCTTAAGTAATAGGCACAAGAAGAAGAAGTAGGACGAGAGGCAGGGGACATGGAACGCCATGCGAAAGAATCGGCATTGGCACTCGTGGGGTTTGACCCAGAGGAAAGACGAATGGTTGTCCTAAGGGCCTTAATCAAGGCACAGAAGCACCACGAAACATTTGCCACTTTCGAAGACATCAAGGAAGCTTTCTTGGTTGAGGAGGGAGAGAAAGGTGTTTCCGACCCACTTCTCTATAGGAGTCTTACCTCGCTGGAGAAAGATGGTTTCATCATTGTCGACCGGACTGGGTATCGGCACAAATACGGTTCGAGTCACAAAGTGATGCGTGTCGGACTGAAAAAGGCAAAGGATGTAGCGGTTGACGAGCTGGAACGCAAGATAGCCGCCCTTGAATCTGAGTTAGGGAGTTTGAAACAACTGGATTCGGAATCACTGGCAAATCAGTTCATGTCTACTATGATGGGTAGGCGTGTTAGGGCGCCGCCAATCTTTGTGGAAGGGTTCGGACCATGCTTCAGTCTGATTGAACGTGAGATATGTAGGAAAGCAAACCGCGGCGACATAATTCGGTTTACAACAGACTGGATGAGAGCTGAAGAGGACCGCAGTGAAAGAATCCCCGACATCTTTGATTGCCTAAGCAAGAGCGGAGCAGAAACACGAATTCTTTGTCGTTCAGATGATAAGGACAGATTCATAGCTGAATTCCGCGGCGTTATTCAGAAGCTGCGAAACAGCAGTTGCAATATCGAACTACGACGAATAATCAGAGATGATGCAACATATCAGTTTGTGTCAAGGAGTGGAGAGGGGATGGCGCTCATCGTAGCAGAAGACCCTTTGGCAGCTACGTGGATATCTAGAGATTCAAATGCAATGTTGCTTAATAGTGCAATCGAGAGCTTTGAAGAGGACTATGCAAGAGCTACAAGCTTGATGGAGTTGAAATGAAAGTGAGTCCAACTAGTGGAAAGGATATTTTCGGCAAGATTGGAGTAGACATGTCTTCACGTGACATGCAGGTTCTCAAGGTGTTAATTGGCATGATGGAGAAAAACTCAGAGGGAGTCACATTTAATGATTTATTCCA
>JBHLND010000425.1:0-2502 GCA_048937485.1 Promethearchaeota archaeon | reverse complement strand
TCACGGATTCTCTCCATCTCCTTGAGCTCGACGCCAGGTATCTGTTTGAGGACATTCCGTGGGGCATCATAGACTCCCTGCACTCCTTGCCGCTTGGGGTTAGGTGGGTCCCACATGTACACCTGCGTTAAGACCTCCATCCTTTCGCCCTCCCATGGTTCATAGGGCTCAGCCATCCTCCCCAGGTGGCAAGGGTCGTGATATGTCACCTTCATTGGGACTTCCTTTGTAAGCTTTATCTTGCCCTCCGCAAGGAGCGACTCCAAGAGCTGCGAAGTGTGAACCACCTCAATGTCTCTTGTATCTACATACCTGGGATACTCGACCGCCAGCATGTTATAGCAGCCTGCGCAACTCGTAATGATTCGCTCAATTCCCTCTGCCTTGAATCTCTCCAGATTGCTCTTCATTATCTCAATGGCTCTCTTTCTATCACCAACTCGATACACTGGGCTACCGCAGCACATCTCATCGGAACCTAGGAGCTGGAAGCCTACTCCAGATGCATTCAGGACTCTAGAAGTTGCAGTTGCGATTTCCTCTCTTCTGTAGGATGCAGTGCAGCCCACAAAGTAGAGAGTTGAGGAGTCCTTGTCCACATTGACATCATCAGGCAACCATGCAGGTCTCTTTTCAGGTTCCTCTCCATAGGGATTCTGTTTTGCTTCAACCATATCGATGTACTTCTTGTGTTTGGGCATGGGTCCATGCCCGCTTTCCACCGCGTGAACTCGAAGCTCGTGAATCACTTCATTTGGAGTAATCTCATATACCCACTGGCATGAGATCTCACATCCTCCACAGTTTGTGCAACGATAAAGGGTTTCCAACATCTCCGGGGTGAATTCGGAGCGTCCCTTGAATATGGAGTTCGCCATGATGAGGCGGCCTCCGCCGGAATACGAGTGGAAATTATAGCGTTCAATCGAGGGGCAGATATGCGAGAATCTGTTGCTCTTGATTGTGAGGGCAGGAATGAATTTGCATAGTGAGCACCGATGACAAGTGTCCATCATTTCTTCAAGTTTGTCGAGTGTCATTTTGGCACCTCCTTGAAGCACAAATTGCCAGGACTCAATACATGGTTCGGGTCAAAGATTTCCTTCACGTTCTTCAACGCAGAAATCATCCCCGGAGAAGAATGGCCAAAAACAGTGTCAGCTATTGCTGGAGAAGGCACATGAAAGAAAGCTCCCTGCTCCATCAATGCCTTGCTACCTTCAAGATATAGACTATTGGCGCGGTCAACCTCCTCAGGATTGTTTGGGTCATAGTATATGTCAAAATAGCAGTGAGTGTTTGTGCCCTGAATAGTTGGCTGAAGATAGGCGCCTATATCCGTGGGGGAAATCCCCTGCGCATCAGCTGTTCTTGTAAATGCCCTCCAATGCCTGAAAGTTTCGTTTAATTTGGTTAGGAAGTTAACCTCGAAGCAAGCACCGCTGTATCTATATTTCCAATATGTGCCAAGGCACGGAGTTCCAAGAATACTCTGGACATCACTCGAGGTTACTGAACCCATCTTCTCAACCAGTTTTACATCAAACTCCCTTGCAATGTCCAGCATGTCCGCCTCTCTGTATGCGAGCTCTTCGCCGGCAAGTAATCCAAAACCGGCCACGCTGAGAATAAGAATCCATTTTGGGAGTTCTTCTCTTAGCTTGTCTATCTCATCCCGACCCGCTCCCAGTGCCGATGCAAGACTTGCCCGATTAAGGATGAAAAGGTCATCGCTGAGCTTTCTCTTTAGAATCCTGTATGCAAAGGCGTAGAGCTTCTCAAGCTCATCTGCTCCCGCCAAATAGACCTTTGATTGCTCTGTACGTGTTTCACATTTCATAGAGATCCATGTTACTATTCCAATGGTTCCTTGCGACCCTTGTATGATTCTAAATGGATCGAATTGCGACGGACCCATTGGGTTTTTCTGCGCCTGGCCTGATTTCCATTGCTCCTCAAGTGTTCCTGGACCTGCAGCAGCTCCAGTTCTGAAGACATCACCACTCCCAAAGATTGTCTCCGTACACAGGAGTGGGTCCGAGGAGTCCCAATGGAATCGAGGGGTCGTTATCGGTTCTTTGTCCAAACAGGACGCCACTACCGACTTTGATGCCTTCGGAAGAAGTGGCATGAGCGGCCGGAGTCCATTCTCCTCAAGTTCAGAGATTAATTCACCATAAGTCACCCCGGCTTCCACCATGGCAACCTTGTTCTTGAGGTCAATCCGGATTATCCTCTTCATCCTACTCAGGTCGACAATAATTGCACCGCTTACCTTGGGTGTTGATGTACCCCGTCTTCGAGGTTCGCCTGAACTCACAGGGACAACTGCAACTTTACTCGAGTTGGCCCAAGCTATGATTTGAGCAACTTCGGCTGTCGATTCTGGCCACACCACCAAAGAGGGAGTAAAGTCGCCAGAGTATTTCTCTAGTATCTCTTGCTTATTGGAGACTCTCTCTTCTCCAACAATCTTTGCTACTGCTGCAATCATGTTTGATC
>JBHLND010000424.1:0-2507 GCA_048937485.1 Promethearchaeota archaeon | reverse complement strand
CTCTTTCTGTTCTGGTCGCTGCCATGTGCTTTCGGTTGCTTCTTCGCCCATAAATTAAGTAGATCAAAAACCCGATGGACGCCAATGCCAACCCCAACTGCAGAGCTTCGAAACTCTGATTCAGGATGAAAACTAGGCAAATGCCAACTCCCAGAAGAGGTGCCGCGGGGTAGAATCTTGTTTTGAAGGTTCCCGGGACGTTGAGCCCCTTTATTCTTAACATAATAACAGATGAGTTGACAATTACTTGCCCCACAAGATATGCCAATCCAGAAAGAGAAGCACCAAGATCCACCCTTCCTGTAATTGCAAAGGCACTCACTGCCACAAACGCAACAATCAGAGCAGGTATGGGGGTCTTCAGGCGCGGGTGCACCTTATCAAGAAATCCCGGAAGGAATCTGTCTCTTCCAAGTGCAAAGGCCACCCTTGCAGTTGATAGAAATGTGGCATTTAGAGCTGCATAATTGGACGCCGCCATCCCTGCCAGACCGAAGTAGAAGGCTCCGATTCCTAGCATGTTTCCATATACATCAGCAATGGGGGTCAGACTTGTACTTACAGCAAGGTAAGGAATCACTCCAACAATAACAAGAGACGCCATCACATAAGCCCCTGTGGCAATAAGAAGTGTGAGAATGATTGCCCTTGGGATGTTGCGAGCAGGGTCTTTGATTTCTTCCGAGGCTGTTGTTATCAGCTCGTAACCAATGAAACTGATGTAGATGAAGGAAATCGTTCCTAGAAAATTCAGCACTCCTGTTCCAGGTGCAAAAATCGGATCCAGATTGACTGGTTGGATGAAGAATAGACCAAGTGAGATGAATGAAAAAAGAACGATTACCTGAAGAATGTTAAGCATTCCGAGGACGCTACTGACGCTCTTAATGCTAATAATGTTAGTTATGAGTGTAAATGAAATAATGGTTACTGCGATGAGCGCAACCGTCTGAATACTAGCCCCAGGAACGAAGACTGCTAGAGTCTGAGCAACAGCAAGTGAATAGAGCCCGCAGGCAACAATATTCCCAATTAACAGAAACCAGCCTGTAAGGAATGCGGGGAACCCTCCAAAGGTATCATGAGCGAATGTATAACCTCCGCCTGCCTTAGGGATGGATGCCGCAAGTTCTGCATAGTTTAGCGCCGTGAAGATCGTGAGAGTTCCAGTTGCAAGATAGACCATAAAGAGACCCGGGCCAATCATTCCCGCGGCCAATCCAGAAATAACGTAAATACCGCCTCCAAGCATTGCCCCAAGTCCGAGATTTGTAGCTCCAGCAAGACCCAGTCGGCGAGCAAATCTCTCCTTCTTTTGCTCATTAATCACTGGATCTTGCATTGTCTTCACCGGCAGTTACTCAGTTTCTTGCAGTAAGTATTCCCTTGATTGCTCTTCAAGCGCTTTCAAGTATCGCTTTTTGAAGGTTATTCATTCTATTCAGCCTTCTTCTAGCCTGACCCCGAAGTTTAAATGTGAGAGGTGAAGCCACAGCTTCGACGGACTCTTGGGTCCGCAGGTGAAGTGACCAAACAATGATCTGGAAAGTAACTGACGCCTGTACTGCATGCGGCACTTGTGCCGATGTCTGTCCTGTCGACCCTACTCTCTATGTCGTGAATGACAAAGCTGTGTATCAGGTCGACCGTTCTGATGAGTGCACTGAATGCTATGCATGTGTTGATAGCTGCCCCGAGGGTGCTATCGAAGAAGGAGAGTAAATCCGTTAATTCTGGAAGGCACTGCCTCTCCGGAATGAGCGAACTTGACAGGGGAGCTTCCCGAATTTAGGGTCTGGTCCCCTGTCTTAGATACCCACCTCGTTTCTCATTTGATTTTGACTGGCTCTCCAAGCAGGCTACTGAAGAACTCTAGAAGGACGTGATCTGACAGCTTAACGAGCACTTTGATCTTGTCTTCCTCCATGCTGAGTTTGAAATACTCTAGGTCATCGCCTTCTTCTCCCGATATGACCATCCACGACTCAATGGTTTCCGCGGTCTTTCCGAACTTTTCTTGAACTGCTTCTATCACGGCGTCCTTCCTTTCTATCCCTGATACATAATGTGCCTTAACCGATCTCATGTTCATATCCCTTGATGTAGTCTGCTTGAGGTATAAATAGCATAACTGATAAGTAGTATTGCTTTGCTCTTTTCAAACGGAGAGTGAGGATACTGCGCCAGTATTCAGTTGTCATTATTCTAATCCTATTATTACCCACAGTGGCTGTTACAGTACCAGCAATTGGTATAATGCAGCCAAATGCGGTCCCCGCGCAATTCACACTGCAAACCTTTGACAGAAACATGAATGTTACAACATTCGTTACGCCAGACGATAGCATGGATGTAATCTTTCGTTTCCTAGACTCAGCGGAACAAAGCATCTATGTTGAGATTTACCAATTCAACAGTCCTGGGTTCCTAGACAAGATGCATGAGATTCGCACTGCAAAACCGTCCCTTGATATCAAAGTAATGATCAGCGAAGGTGTTGTCAGTCT
>JBHLND010000423.1:0-2510 GCA_048937485.1 Promethearchaeota archaeon | reverse complement strand
GCAGGCGATGATGGACCAGATTACCTGACAATCATGTCACCAGGAGGATCTGCAGCAGCATTCACCGTGGGAGCATATGACACAGAGAATGAAAAGGTTCCGGACTTTTCAGGACGGGGTCCCTCACTTGATATGCTTACGAAGCCAGATATTGTGGCACCAGGCGTTGACATTGTTGGAGCAAAAATGGGGTCAGGACTATCCGCCCTGGGTCTTGGGTCTTTTGATCTGGGAGATCTTGGAGGCCTCTCCGGCCTTTTCGGAGGAGAGTCTGACGCGGAGGATTTGGATGATTACTACAAGGTGGACGACACGACAGCCGCGTCTGCAGCCATCACTGCAGGTGCAGCTGCCATTCTAATGCAAGCCTTTGACAGAGCTACACCTATTGCCCTAGGAAATGTGTTGAGAGATACGGCGTCATCAATAGGCTTTGGCGCAAATGATGGGGGAGCTGGTCTACTTAATCTTCAGGCAGCGTTTGATTATTTGAGCACCAAGCAAGACCCCATCGCACCTCATAACAGAACTACCGGCATGTCACAATTGGCCTTTGGATTGGTTACTGCATCTGGCTATGACACTTCTTCTATAATGTTGATGAGCAGTTATGGTACAACAATAATCGCTCTTGATACCCGTCCAAGCCAAGAAACGAGTATGCATATGCTAATGGGCATGTTTGCGTTGCGTTGGAGTAATCGAAGTCCAACGAATCTAATGGAGTTCGATGTGAAAAGCGAGCTGCATTATACGACTCTAGGCTCTGGGGATTATGGCTACACTCGAATGGTTGGAGTTCTCTCGAATGATGACGAGATTTACGTAGCACTTCTTGTTGAATCATACAATCTCACACAATACTCCGTGCAGCCGCTAAGTGGATTCAAGATTACACCTTACATTCTAAATTTGGGGAATGCGCCTATTGACAACGTTAGTCTTTTCCTATCATATTCACTGGATATCTTTTCAGACGGTGAAGATGACCACGGGAAATACTCGCTTAACACACAGGAAATCTTCGCATACAGTCAGTCGGAGAGTCTGGATGATTTCTATTTTGGACTGAACTCTAGTGTTCCATTCTCGGCCTTCGAGGTTGGTAATTCATCTGAAATCTCATCTCACATTTCAAACGACAACCTTACAGGTTCTACGACCTTCGATGGCTCCGTTGGTCTAGGAATGAAGTGGCACTTCGGGGAATTGCCGGTAAATAAGCCCGCGAATGTTTCAATTGCAATGGGCTTTGGAGAGAATCGGACTATTCTCGATGCCTCAATTGCTGCACAATGGGAACTTGAACCACCCTCGAATATTGCGGACAGTGGGGATCTTATCGTCATAGAGGCAGATATCCCTCGAGTTGCGGAGATGGGTCTTGAATATGAAACTCGTTCAGTGGTCATGAATGTTGGCGGAAATGCAACTCAAGCAAATGCTGCGTTCCTAATAGCCAAAGACGAGGGAAACGGACTATCAATATTCAGTAGAGTGTTCACTTATGATGAGATAAAGCCGTTCCATGCTGAGGTTATGACAACAACTTGGAGCCCCGAAAAGATGGGCATCAATACAGCCGCTTGGATTGCAGCTCCCGATTTAGCCCTAGTCATGCAACTTCTAACAGGGACGGTAGACCTTCTCTCCCTGCTTAATTTACTGGACAACTTCTTGATGCGAGACCTATTTGTAATTGAACCAATTTCATCGACCTCAGTCTTTCCAAAGCAGCTACCCTTTGCGCCCTTTGATATTGTGTTCCCAGCGGATTTTGGACTCTACACTTTCATGCTCGCTACCACCGAGAGCCTTGGAAACCTAACAGTGCAGAAGCACGGAAATGCGAGTGACTGGGGAAATGCTACTCTCCCAAGCGCTGAGAGCGTGGAGGGATACTACAACTTCTCTCTCTTCCTACTTGCCCCGCCAATCACAATGGATGGCTATCATCGCTGTGATTATGTCATTGAAACAGAAACAGGATGGACCACAAACATAACGCTTGAACGAAGCCTCAGATATCCAAGAGCGATGATGCTTTTGGACACGTCTCATGGAGGTGGCCTGAGTTTCATGGGAGGCTTCGGTGACATAGGAGGTGCAGGAGACCTAGGAGGAGGAATGGATTTCCCCCTTGCCCAAGATACCGGAGGCATCGATATTGGCTCGGGTTTTGACCTAGGCAGTCTCGGAGACCTTGGAGACCTTACAGGACTGCTTGATGCATTCCGAATGACGACCTTCTCGGGACTATCCAATTTGAAGAAGACTATGGCTGCCAGCGGACTGGATTTGGTGGAAACTCCAGGCATGGACCTAAATGAAGACCTTCTGTTCCAGTTTTCAGCTGTCTTTTCCATAAGTCCTACAGAAGAATTCAACAGTACTGAGGTTGACATGCTGAGGGATTATACTCGAAATGGCGGGAAGCTGGTAATCTTCGGGGACCAAGACGGAACTGCCAATCTGACTGGATTGAACAGTCTCCTATCACCTTTTGGCTA
>JBHLND010000422.1:0-2514 GCA_048937485.1 Promethearchaeota archaeon | reverse complement strand
CTATTACCTCACCGTTACTGGAACATCTGCTGAGCATGGCGACGATGGCCAAGTTGGCAGAGGCAACAGAGCCAACGGGCTCATCACTCCCTATCGACCAATGACCCTTGAGGCAGCAGCTGGCAAAAACCCAGTATCTCACGTGGGAAAGACCTACAATGTCGCTGCTAGAGAAATTGTTGAAAAGGTTGTCAAAGAACATCCAGACATTGCGCAAGTATACTGCTACGTTGTGAGTCAGATTGGGGCACCAATCACAGAGCCAAAAGCAATCAACGTTGAGCTTTATGGCAATTGCGATGTTGACAAGGTAAGGGCATCGATCGAAAGCATCTCTGACGAGGTCATCTCTAAACTTCCGAGCGTTTGGGAAGGCTTCGTGAAAAGGCAATATCAACTCTGGTAAATCCTTCAAGCACACTAATACGGGTAGAAGCCTACTTCAAGGCTTCACCCACTAATTTTGTTCATCTCTCTGTACGATACCTTCAAGAGCGAGTCCCAAGTATCTGCGTAGTAGGGAACCATCGTGAATCCAGAAGAGCTATTTGAGTTCTGCAAGGAATGGCTTTCAGCTTGGACCGGGAACCGGCCAGAGAAGCTCCTTGACTACTACACGGCAGACGCGTTGTATATCGATCCACAACATAGAGATGGCCTTCGTGGACACGATGAGATTCGAGGTTACTTCGAAAAGCTATTGGATGTATACCACGATTGGGAATGGAAGCCGCTGGAGGTATTTCCTATAGATTCTGGAGCGATCGTCAAGTGGGAAGCCACGATTCATGTTGGGCAAGAAACCCTCACAGAGGTTGGCCTTGACATCGTTGAAATAGAGGGAAAGAAGATCAGAAGAAATGAGGTCTACTTCGATAGAACAAGATTGCTTGCAGCGGTAGACAAACTTCGAAAGACACGAAGAGTATCGCAATGGTAATCCTTTGTCCTTTCAATGAAAATACCCGGACAGTCCAGTAAGATTGTTTTTAAGGAAAGAAGGATAGACCACTCATAGACGAACCTGTGGATTCTCCATAGGGGAGGTACAAGCACTTTAGGAGAAAAGATTCTAATGGGCAAGATAACTGATCCCATTGCCAAGCGGATTAGAAAGAAGGCTGCCAAGGACATCAAGGGTGGAATTTTTGGGAAGATTACCCATTACATACCCGGATGGCACGGCTATCAGGAGAAGGAGGAACGACGCGCCGCCGATAAAGTTCTGCGAGAATTTCTAGCAGACCAGCTCCGACTTGTAAAGCAGGACCTGGAGAAGCTTCAGGCCATGGTAGTTGATTATGACCTCCAAAACACCTGGGAAACCTTCGACCGAATGCTGGCTCTAACTGACAAGATTGAATCGTCAATACGTTACGCCGACTACGGTTACGCTGCTTGGGGATCCAAGGAAAAGATCAATGAGAGAGAACTCGACCAGATGTACGAGTTCGATGCAACAATCATCGATGACATTGGTGACATCAATGACGTCGTTGAGGAGTTTACAGGTGAGATGAATCAAGGCAAGTTTGACCAAGCATGGCCTTTCACTCACCGAATGTACACCATCATGCAACGCCTCGAAGAGAAGTGGAAGCAGCGTGAAGGGTACATGAAAGGATATCAGGATTAGTACTGATTTTCAGGACTCTGGGGGTCTCCCCCAGGGTTTCATCTTCTTTTCGTCTGACTGTGTGAAGCTAGTGAAGCAACTGATTCTGAGATCGCTCTAAAGGCATTCAGTTTTGTCACACAAGAGATATGTTACTATCCAGATGGAGAGAACCCAAAAGAGAATTGGAATCCCGTAGAAGGGTGCCAGAAGAAAAGACGGGAATGTATAGAAGGGCGCACCAATGAAGGAAAACCAAAGAATAACGACTGCAAGAACTATAACCGAAAACCCAAATGCACACCAATTAACCCGACGTTCCTCTGTCATCCTATATTCAACCAAAAACGGAGTAGTGCTTCCATTCCAGATATATCTTCTCAGCAGCTTCGTCTTCGTTTCGAATATTAGAAATTGGCTGACGCTGGTGGCATCAGTCAAATCAGATAAAGAGAGCAAGACAGAAGCAATACAAGGTTGAAACAACAAGGTGGAGCAAGCCAAGTTGAAGCGTAATTTTCGTAAACTCCTTGAAGCTCAGTGGACTAAAGTTCTCTCTACAGAGGGAAACCACAATCATATTCGGAGCATCACCAAATGGAATAATATAACCACCTACATTTGCTCCAACTATCAGAGACGCAGGCACAACTCTGCTGACCGCACCAAGATTGACAGCCATTGGAGCAAGAAATGCTGCCACTGGAATGTTATCGATAACCGATAGGGCAAAGCCAGGAATCCAAATCATGAGTAGGATACCAATGAATGGGTTATTCCCTATTGCACTGGTCATTGCCTCACTTGCAGCCGCTATGATGCCTGCAATTTGGAGAGCCTTAACAAGCCCAAAGAGACCGATTAGAAAGAAGATCGTTTCCCACGAAAGCCTCCTGAGT
>JBHLND010000083.1:0-9893 GCA_048937485.1 Promethearchaeota archaeon | reverse complement strand
AAAAAGATTCCATGTATTATATACTAATGCAACAATGACATACTCATGACATCTACAATATTAGAACCGGCAATAAAGATAGAGAACCTAACCAAAAGGTTTGAGAAGATAACAGCTGTTGATAACCTTAGCCTAGAAATTGGCTGGGGCGAATTGTTTGGACTCCTTGGCCCAAATGGAGCCGGGAAAACCACTGTTATCAATATCCTAAACACGCTGCTTGAACCCACAAACGGGGTTGCAGCTGTAGCAGGATATGACGTTGTCTTTGATGCTGACGAAGTAAGGAAGATTATCGGCGTCTGCCCTCAAGAGCCTGCATTCTATGAGCATCTCACTGGAAGAGAGAATATTGAGCTCTTCGGAGACCTTCATGAAGTTCCCAAGGCTGTGCTTAAGGAACGAATCGACACTATGCTCAAGAAGATAGGCATGGAAGAGGATGCAGACCGTCGAGCAGGACAATACAGTGGCGGAATGATTCGCCGTGTTAGTACGGTGATGTCCCTTATTGCTAATCCGCGGGTTGCTCTTCTTGATGAACCTACCGTTGCGATGGATCCGGTTTCTCGGCGAGCTGTTTGGGACTTCATCAGGGAACTGAAGAGCAATGGAATGGCAATCATCCTCACGACTCACTACATGGAAGAGGCTGAGGAGCTCTGTGATAGGGTTGGCATCATCGACCAAGGCAAGCTAATTGCGCTTGGGTCGCCCAAGGAGTTGATGGAAGAACATTCAGCTAAGGACCTCGAAGAGGTTTTCATCAAACTCACTGGAAAGCAGCTTAGGGAGGCGGTCTAGATGGGTCTACGACGAGTTTCGGCATTATCAAAGAAAAACCTGAAGATGTTCACCAGGCAGCCAGCTGTTCTCTTCCTACTACTGCTATTCCCAGTAATGGTGACAGCAGTCTTTGGTATGGCTTTTGGTGGCATGGGAGAAGGTGGCTTGACCCAGTTTGATGTAGGGCTTCTGAACCTTGACACTGGAACCGCAGATGGTGAATGGGCCAGCAATTTCGAAGGAAACCTAACTGAACTGGAGGGAATCACGGTTCTTCATTATGACACCAACGAGACCGGCCAGTCAGAACTCGTTCAAGGAAATCTCGATGCGTTCATAGTTATTCCTGAAGGGTTTGGCGATAGTTGTAGTTCCTATTGGGCATCTCCGTTCAATGGAAGTACTTGGACGAACACAACAGTTGAGCTCTATGTTGATAGTGGATCAATGATTGCCAGCAGTGCAATACCACCACTCATTCAACAAGTTGTTCTGCAGACGATGTTTGGCGACGATGCTACTACTCTTGAACTGCCAATTGATGTTGGGAGTCCTTCAATGGTGGAGGTCAATACCTTCACACAATGGGACTTCATGGCTCCAGGAATATTTGCATTCGCCAGCGTCTTTGTGATAATGATTGTTGCACAAGCCTTGACAGGAGAACGAGATGGTGGACTGCTGAAGAGAATGGGCACCACTCCGCTCAAATCTCATGAGTTCATGTTGAGTCAGGTAATCTCGTACATGATCATAGCATTCGTCCAGGTTCTTCTGGTCTTTGCTACGTCGTACGCGATAGGATATCGACCAACTACTGATGCCTTGGGACTAGTGTATGCATTTGGTTTGCTGCTAATGTTCTCCTTAGTCAATGTGGGATTCGGACTTATTGCAGCGACAATCTCCAAGTCTGCTGAGATAGCCTCCGGCATTTCATTCATCTTCATAATGCCACAGATGTTCTTCGGTACCTTCATGCCCTTAGGAGGAGGAACTGAGGTCATTGCTCAGTTCATGCCAAGTAATTATGTCACACAATCATTGACAACTCTGTTCCTTAGAGGTGCTCCAGTGACTACTCCAATAATCTGGATTAACCTGGCGGTTGTGGCTCTGGTTGGAGTTGCAGTTCTTCTTGTTGGTATTTTGCTATTCAAGAAGTATGGAACAAGGTAGTTTGCTTCAAAGGGTGCCTTATGGTGCCCTTCTTCTTTTCTTTTACTAGTCATCCTGAAATAGGAATGATTTTTTAGAACGCTTCAAGTAAATGAAGAAACTGATTAAGAGAGGGAAAACCGATGTCCGAGATGGAAGTGAGAGAAGGAGCAGACGATGGTGGCAAAGAAACTGGATCATTCACAGCACTCCAATTATGGATAGGAAGCATCCTCTTTGCCGCGATATTCTCTTTCGTAATCTGGATTGTAGGTCCTCTGCTTGATCGATTTTACTTGGGACCAGACCAAGGTCCAGCTTGGTACTATTGGCAGCTGCCGGATCCAAATTTCGTAGGTCAAGTAGTTGTCTGGGGACTATACATAGCTCATCAGGTTTCTGTCTGGGTAACCATATACTGGGCTCAGAAGAATCTCGTTGAGCAAAAGACAAAGCCAACACGAGGTTTAACGAAGTACAATTATTGGATACTTGTCATTAACATTCTTTTCATAGTGCTACATCTGGTTCAGACTCACATCTGGTTTGATGGTCTAGCGCAGGATGTTCCGATCTGGACCAGCCAAGGTTCTGTTATTGTTATGCTTGTGTTCATTCTTGTGATTGAGAATCCAAGGCGCGGTCTCTTCCTCGGAAAACGCGCTGGAAAACCAATGACCGCTCGAGTGTCAGGTCTTGTTCGCAGGATTCACATGTATCCCATTGCTTGGGCACTGGTTTACACATTCTGGTTCCACCCAATGTTCTATGATCCACAGTTAATCACCGGGTTCTTCTACATGTTCATTCTATTTACACAGATGGCAGTGGCTTACACTTACATTCATGTTGACAGGAGATGGGTGATTTTTGTTGAGGGCTTTGTTGGGATTCACGCCTTGGTTGTTGCAATCTATAACACACTGGACCATGGAAGCACGGATATGTGGCCAATGTTCCTCTCTGGTTTTGTGTTCATGTGGGTATTCACATACATGTATGCACTAGGTGTTCGAAGAGAGGTCAAGGTGCTTGTGACTCTGCTGTATTTTGCATTCCTGACTTGGATTTACCTTCCAGCACCATTTGGCTATGGACGTGAATTTTCCTATTTATTGCGCATGGAAATGCTATGGATTCCAATTATCCTCTATCTTCTAGCTTTTGTCTTTGCGGGAATTGGGTATGTCTATCTGAAAACAAGGAAAGAAGCAGGATAGAGTATTTCGAGAGTTTCCGGAGAGGTTCTGGCCCAAGCGATGACCAGAGAGAAATGCCTATGGTCCATGACGCAACTGTTATATCGCCTGTTCCCAGATGCCGCCAGTGGAACCGCTCCTTGGAGACTCCAAGATGGCCTCATCATCAGCCGAGAAGTCGGCATCCGATACAAAACCCACTGACGTCCTCATAATAGGAGGCGGCATGGCCGGAATCAGCGCAGCTTTAGCCCTTGCAGAGGGTGGACACCATGCACATATGGTGGAAAGAACCGTCAACATTGGCGGGAACTATGTAGCAGTCTACAAGATATTTCCAATGCTAGAGTGCTCAGCCTGTGTCATGACTCCGCTCACTTCGTACGTCGGAAAGCATCCGAACATTACAATCCATGCCCTGTCCGAGATTGAGAGTGTGGCTGGATCCAAAGGCAATTTCACTGTGACCGTTAGGAAGAAGGCAAGGTATGTGAATGAGGACACTTGCACAGGTTGCCAGTCATGTATAAGGAATTGTCCTGTCGAAGTGCCTTCTGAGTACGACCAAGGATTGTCATTGCGTAAGGCTATCTACATGAACTTCCCACAGCAGATTCCTCTGGTAGCTACAATTGACCGAGATGCTTGTATTGGATGTGGAACGTGTGCGGCAGTTTGCCCTCAAGATTGCATTAACTACGACGACGAAGACAAATTGCTCGACCTTCATGTTGGGTCGATTATTGTAGCAACTGGCTTTCAAGAGTACAAACCAAATGATTACAGCGAGTATGGCTACGGGGTATTCCCCAACGTTGTGACGAGCTTTGAATATGATAGAATGACCCATCCCACTGGACCCACTGATTCGCACATGATTCGTCCCTCTGATGGGAAGGAGCCTGAGAAGATACTTTTCATCAACTGTGTAGGAAGTAGAGATGTTAGAGAGAATATACAGGGATATAGCGAACACTGTAATCGAGTCTGCTGCTCTTTCGGACTCAAGCTGGCACAAGTCACACGAATGCATTACCCTGAAGATCATTGTGAAATCATCTACACGTACATGGATATGCGAACTGCTGGGAAAGCCTTGGAGGAATTCCTCTGGGATTCAGAGAGGAATCACGGAATCAGCTTTGTCAGAGGCAGAGTATCAGAGGTTGCTGAGAATCCAGACACTCGCGACCTCTATGTAAAGATGGAAGACACGGATACCGGAGAAATCATCGAAATCAGCGACATCTCGATGGTTGTGCTGAACGCAAGCTTTAGGCCCAATGAAGGGACAACGGAGCTGGCGAAGAAGCTTAAGATTGAGATTGAAGAGAATGGCTGGGTCAAAGAGGCTCATCCCAACTCTAGCGCCCTAGAGACAACTCGAGCAGGAATATTCGTGGCTGGCTGTGCGCATGGTCCAAAAGATGGGACCGACACAGTCAACGAAGGAAAAGGAGCTGGCCTAGCAGCACACTCAATCCTTCCAATTCCAGTACCGCCGACCCCCGATTTGCCGCCACCTCTGGAAGTTGGCGAGGAACCCCGAGTTGGAGTGTTCATCTGTCATTGTGGAGGAATCATCGGGAATGTGATTGATTCGCCGGGATTGGCAGAGTGGGCAAAGGAACTTCCTAATGTTGCTTATTCAACTGATTACATCTTCATGTGCTCTGATCCCGGACAGCAGCTTGTTACGGATGCGATTCTGGAGCACAATCTGAATCGAGTCGTTGTTGGCTCTTGTTCCCCACTACAGCATCAGGAAACCTTCCGTCGTGCTCTCGAGGCTGCAGGACTCTCAGGCTACTATTTTGTTGGCCCTGTTGGACTTAGAGAGCAATTGGCTCTGGTTAACGCTAATGCGCCAGTAGAAGAGCGTCAAGAAAAAGCCCAAGACATGATCAGAAGCGCAGTAGCTCAGGCCATCAACAACGAGATTGTACCGGTGAAAGAGGTGCAAGTAACTCGAGAGTCCTTGGTTGTAGGCGGAGGAGTTTCTGGAATGACTGCTGCTCTTGACATTGCACGAAAAGGGTTCAACGTGATTCTGGTCGAGAAGCAGGAGCAATTGGGAGGGCGGCTCAATGACTTACACAATCTATTCCCCAAGATGAACTCGGCCAAGGATATTGTTGAAGACCTTGTCGCACGAGTAGAGAAAGAGAAACGAATCAAAGTGCTACTCAACTCCAAAGTCACTGCTCGTGATGGATCATACGGTAATTATGACATCACGGTTGAAAACACTCAGACTGGAGAGATCAGAATTCATCGAGTGGGCACCATTGTTATCGCCATTGGGACTGACACCTATGATCCCAAGCAGGGAGAGTACGGATACGGAGAAGTTCCTGCGGTAATCTCGACTCTAGATTTGGAACGAAAGCTGCGGAATGGTGAGCTAAAGAAAGCTCCCAAGAATCCTGTCTTCATTCATTGTGTTGGCTCAAGGCAAAGTCCTGGAGAAGGAAACCGGCATTGCTCGAGGGTTTGCTGCTCGGCGGTAATTACAATGCAGCATGAACTCAAGGAGATGTTTCCTGAAACCAAGATATTTTCTCTGTACAAGGAACATATTCGACCATATGCCAATGGCATGGAGGAATTGTGGAGACAAAACAGGCAGAAGGGTGTTACTTACATGCGTTGGATTCGTGAGAAACCAATAGCTGTCGAGGACGATCCTAATGGAAAGGGGGCGATAGTGACCGTCTACGACACCCTCTCTCAAGAAACCTTCAAGATTAAGTCAGATATGGTCGTTCTCGCGCTCGGTCTAATGGCACCTCATGACGTAGATGAGCTGGCGAAAGCATTCGGAATCAATCGCGGAGCAGATGGCTTTCTTGCGGAGATGCACATGAAATATCGCCCTGTTGAAACAACTGTGCCGGGCGTTTTCCTTGGAGTGACCTATGCCAAGAATGTTGCAGACTCAATCAACCAAGCCCGGGCAGCGGCAAGCGAAGCCACTAATCCACTCAACTTGGGTACTGTTGAGATTGAACTTGAAACAGCAGATGTTGATGAAGACCTATGCGTTGGCTGCGACCTTTGTCATTATTCGGACATTTGCCCGTATGATGCCATCTCAATGATAGAGATATCTCCTGGTGTAAAGAAGAGTCATACTGACGACATGAAGTGCGAGGGCTGCGGGAGCTGTTGTAGCATTTGCCCTACAGGTGCAAGGGACCTCCGCTGGTGGAGAGAGGGGAGCTTCATGGAACAGATTGAAGAGATGCTCAAGGAGTGAGCATCGTGGTCAGTATTCATGGCCTTCGTGCAGGCTGGATGGTACTTAATGATCTCCTGGGTGAACTCAAGGAGAAGGGAGCATTCATCCCTGACTTGACGTTTTTAGACCTTAGAAACTCAAAGATGGTAATTGAGTACCTCATCGGTTTTGAACAGGATATCAAAATGCCGGACCAAAGGGACGAACAGATTAGAATAGAGATGGAAACAAAGATGGATGCTCTTCGAGAGACTCTGATGGGTTGGGCGGAGGATAAAGAGGGTATTGAGTTTCGTCAGACTTGGGAGGAGAAATTCCGAACTGCACTAAGGCAGGACTCACCACTTGAAGAAATCCCGGGAACCCACATTTCTGATATTCCCAGAGAGAAGGATGTTGGATTCTTTAGAATTCGACTACCAGATGAAATGCCTGTTGAAATCATCTCTGAAGTAGCCGAGGAGTGCGGCGTTCTAATTCATCTTGACGGTGACAGACATCTCCAAGTGAGCGGAAAGAAGGATTGCGTTCGTGATGCTATGAAGAAGCTGGGAGAAATCTTCTATGGCGAAAGCAAGATGAAGAGATGATCCTCTTCACCTCTGCTAGAAGCCAATAATCTCTGCAATTGGATCGAGAGAGATTCTGTTAAGCTCAAATCCTAGTATCTCAGAATTTAGTCCCATTGCAGCTCCAAGTATTTGAGTCACAAAGAGTCCCGGTAGCTCCAGCGATTCGCCCTTGTCATCCTTCAGACCGATGAGTTGAACGTCAAACTGAGTATGACAAGCTGGGCAGTTTGTGACAATGCAGTTTGCCCCAGCTTCCTTTGCAGATTCCATCTTCTCCTTGATGATCTGAGTAGCTACTTCCTCACTAGCAATCAGGAGTGGCGAACCGCAACAGGAGAGTTTCATTCCCCAAGGCACACACTTGGCGCCTGTAAGTTCCAGTAGTTCATCCACCTTTCGGGGGAGTTCAGGGTCATCGAAACCAGCTACATTCGATGGACGTATGAGATGACAGCCAGGATGGAAAGCAATCTTGAGACCATCAAGTGGTTTTACAATCTTCTTCTTTATCTCATCCCTTAGTTCGTAAAGAACTTCCACAAAGTGACGTATTTTCGCCTTTCCAGTGTATTCCAAACCCAGTGGTTTTAGGGCTTTGTTCACTTCTTTTCGGTATTCTTCCTCGCCATGTAGTACGTGATTGGTGTCCTTGAGAGATCCAAAGCACCCGTTACATGGTGTTACAATATCATGTCCACGACTCTCTGCCAAAGCGATGTTTCGTCCCGACATCGCGAGCCAGCTGGTTTGATCAATTGACTTAAGGACAACGGTGCCGCAACAGGATGCACCTTCGAAGTCAAGGAGCTTGATGCCAAGCTCTTTTGCAACGGCACGCATAGAAGACTCGTAATTGTTGAAACGATTTGGAATTGCACATCCAAGGAATACCTCGTAAGTGTATGCCACTCTACTCACCTTCCTCCAGCTTCATCAAACCAGTCTTGTCAAGCATTTTCTTCGTATCCTCAACATTGAGCTCAGGAACATCTTCAAGTTCAAGGTCTTCTCTCTCCCAGTCAGTAGGCTCGTACAACTTGCCAACATTGTAGAGTGACTGTCTGGCTGCAACGTATCCTGGTGGAGTGATTCCCTTCGCGAAGGCCATGTTCTTCAGACCAAAGAGAATGTCAGTGATGTCAATCCCCTGTGGGCATCGCTCCTGGCAGGTGTAACAGGTAGTGCATAGCCAGACCATGTCAGTTTTCAAAACCTCTGGCAGACCAAAGACAAGCATTCGCATGACTTCATGAATCTGAATATTGACTTTATCCGACACAGGACATCCGGCGCTGCATTTTGCGCACTGGAAGCATGCAGTAAGATCTTGTCCTCCAAGAAGCTCTGAAACCTTCTTCGTGAACTCAGGGTCCAATGCTTCAAACTTCTTTCCATCAAATGACTTAAACTGACCCCAGGTTTCCGTCATCTTATCGCCTCCTTTGCCTCAGGGGACTAGGTCCCAGCTTGTCTGCAAGCTTCGAGAATTTCTTCACGGTTTCCGCCCAGATTGGACCTTCGCTTGCACTAATCTGTGTGAATTGCAGCCTATCTGACTCCAGTCCAGCCTTCTCGATAATCTTCTTTGCAATTGCAAACCTTCGTTCAAATGCCACGTTACCATCCACATAGTGACAGTCGCCAAAGTGACATCCGGAAATCCACACCATATCTGCCCCAAGGCGGAATGCCTCTAGGATGTGAGTCACTGAAACTCGCCCTGTGCACATCACTCGAATGTCACGGACTGTGCTTGGTTGTTGGAATCGAGAAACACCCGCACTGTCAGCTCCAGCATACGAGCACCAGTTGCAGAGAATTGTCAGAATCCTCATTTCATTAGCAGGCATGTCCTCGAGGCCCGAACGAATCTGAGCAAGTATCTGGTCATCACTGAAGTGCTTCATAGTGATTGCACCAGCGGGGCAACCGGCCGCGCATTTTCCACAGCCTGCGCAAAGGACTGGGTTTGAGACCGCATAATCGCTACCTCCGTCGCCTGGGACAACCTCAATGGCATTATAGGCGCAGTTTATCTCACAGGTCCCACAGCCAACGCAGACCTCGGGGTCCACGACTGACACAATTGCCTCAGCCTTTCGGATTCCACTGACTAGAGGAATCAATGCTCTTGATGCTGCGCCGCGCCCCTGTGCGATAGACTCCCCAATGAATTTTGGAGCTGTAGCAGAACCAGCCACAAAGACACCATCTGTCTGGAAATCAACTGGTCTAAGCTTAGGATGAGCCTCCATGAAAAAGCCAGACATATTTAGCGGGACTTTGAAGAGCTCCGATATCTCCTTGTTCTTCTCTCGTGGAATCATTGCAGTAGAAAGTCGAACATGGTCGACCTCCATCACAACCTTTGCACCAAATACTTGGTCCATCACTTCAACACGAAGAGCCTTGTCCTTGCCTTTCTTCACCACAGGGGGAGAATCTGGATCATATCTGACAAATATGACGCCCTTCCTTCTGGCTTCTCTATATTTGTCCTCACCATCGTAGAAAACGCGGATATCACGATAGAAATGAATCACTCGAGAATTGGGATGTTTCTCAAGAAGCTCCAGAGTATGTTCAATGGAAACCGAACAGCAGATGCTCGAGCACCATGTACGTGAACCCTCAAGGGACTCATCTTCACGAGACCCTGCACAATGAATGACCGCAAAGGTCTCTTCGTCCTTGTATGTCCCACCTTCAATGAGCTTCTGATTGAACTCCGCCTCTGTAACCACGTTGTCCAGTTTCTTAAGACCAAAGAGACCCTTCTCTTCGAGGGAAATTGCACCAGTAGCAGTGATAACCACTCCAACCTTGAACTCCTTCTTTGTCTTGCCCGTCTTGATGGTTATGTCGAAATCGCCAATTGAGCCCTTTGCATCAACAACCCCAGAGTCAAGCAGCAACTCTATGTTGGGATTGCCTGCC
>JBHLND010000421.1:0-2519 GCA_048937485.1 Promethearchaeota archaeon | reverse complement strand
AAATACAATCACCTATTCAAAGATTCAAAGCGAGAGTACCGTTTATCCTCAGGACTTACATTCATGGAGTTATCTTTGTCCTACTTCAATTGGCGATGCTAGTTTTCATTAACAATGTTGCGCCAATATTCGGAATACTTGGTATCATCATTATAATGTTCACACTATACATGATGATTATGCTGATTGGGATTCTTAATCCCATTCTGGCGCTTAGATTATGGAGGGTTGAATGCAAAAGAGGGCCAAGGACGATATTCGGAATGGGAATCATCCTCTTAGTCTTCGTGATAATTATGACCATCGCGTCGAATGCTGCGCTCATCTTCCTGACCCCTTTGAGTGTAAATGGACTTGTCGTTCCTATCTTGGTGTACTTCGCAGGATTGCCTTGGTTCTATGGTCTTGTATCCAGAGAAATGGCTCTTGAGTATGATGTCTTAATCCCAACAGAGGAAGAGATAATTGAGAAGAGGCTTCCAAGAAGACGCCCATGGCACTTGCGATTTGCATCCATCGGTTCCTTCCTTCTTCTTGCACTCATGTTGTATGTTGGTATTGAATTATTGATCTCCTTCTTGGTGACCTACGCAGGGACTATTATCTCTTTGACAGATCTTCAAATGGAGAACACCCTTCTCCTTGCTCGCGCGACAGGCTATCTTCTTGTTTTGATCTTCTTCTTGATTTCTAGAATCAGCATTGGACAGTATCAAAAACGCATCAGTGATGGGACCATCCTCATACTCAAAGTAGCTATAGTCTATATCATATTCGTCGCCATGAACGTCGGCATTGGAATCCTAACGGTATTCTTCCTTACTCTATGGAATCCCAAGTTTGCTGAACACTGGGATGCAAGATACCTCAAGGTCTATAGGTTCACAATCATTGGTGTTCTGGGCACATGGTTGTTGACAGAGTCCTTCTTTACTGAGGGATGGGTTGGAGTCACGGTTCTTCCTCGGTATCTTACACGGTCGTTCAGCGAAATGAATCTTGTATTGAGCGATGGTGGAACCACTTTCTTCTCGTTTCCGCTAGTTGTTATACTTCCCATACTCATGTTGATTCTATGGACGTTGGTACCAAGGATACTCTATGCCCTATGGGGCTACCGTAAGAATATTGAGAGGTTCTGGCGTGAATTCGCCAAGGAGCCTATGGGCGTTGTAGGGTTATTCATAATAGGTGCAATTATACTAATGGGAGTCTTTGCCCCCTATATTGCCACTCACAGCTGGTCTGAGGGTTCATGGAATCTAGAAGACCTGCTAGCTCCGCCAAGTCCTGAGCACTGGATGGGAACAAATCATATTGGACAGGACATTTTTAGCCGGATAGTATATGGAGCACAAATCTCACTCCTTGTGGGCTTTACTGCAGCCATCATTGCAGTGGTCATTGGAACCGGTACAGGTCTTGTTTCAGGTTATTTTGGCGGAGCCATTGATACGCTCCTTATGAGGATTACAGACTTGACCCTCAGTCTCCCAACACTGCCATTGATGATGATAGCATTGGGACTCTTTGGACAGGGATATCAGAATGTCATTATAGTTATAGCAATACTAAGCTGGCCTGGGACCGCACGAATGGTTCGGAGTGAAGCCCTTTCATTGCGGGAGCGTCCGCTTACCGAGGCAGCCCACGCTCTTGGAGCTGGAGATACATACATCTTGGTTAAGCACATCTTTCCAAATACGCTGCCGCTTGTATTAGCCAACGTCATCTTAGGAGTTGTCAACGCAATCCTATCTGAGGCAGGTATCGCATTCCTTGGATTCGTTCCAATTCACGGTCAGCCCTCTTGGGGAGTTATCCTGCATTGGGCTTCAAAGAGTGGCGCGCTACTCAACAATTTGTGGTGGTGGATTGTGCCTCCAGGACTTCTCATCATGTTGACAACACTTGGATTTGTGTTTGTCAGCCATGCTGCAGACAAAGTCGTCAATCCAAGACTACGAGGAAGGGGTGGATGAAATGCCAGTATTGGAAGTAGAAAACCTCAGGACACATTATTTCATTGGTAAGAGTCCAGTATACGCAGTCGATGATGTATCCTTTACAATTGACCAAAAAGAAACTCTCGGATTGGCAGGAGAAAGCGGGTGCGGAAAAACTACTACTGCATATAGCATTATGCGAATTCTCCCACCCAATGGGAAAATTGTCAGTGGGAGTATAAAGCTGGATGATATAGACCTAGTGAAACTCCCAATAGCTGAGATGAGAAAGCTGAGATGGAAGAAAGCAAGCATCGTCTTTCAATATGCTATGAACGCCTTCAATCCCGTTTTGAGAATTGGAAAGCAGATTATTGAGGTAATCAGGGAGAAGGACAGAATCTCTGAAGAAGAGGCTGCTCTAACTGTGGGAGGGCTCTTCGAGGAAGTAGGGCTGGAAGTGTCTCGTGTAAACGACTATCCCCATGAGTTCAGTGGGGGTATGCTTCAGAGAGCAATCATAGCCCAGGCGCTAGCTTGCGACCCAAGAATCATCATTGCCGATGAGCCTGT
>JBHLND010000420.1:0-2522 GCA_048937485.1 Promethearchaeota archaeon | reverse complement strand
GACACGGATGAGAGCCTTTCATTGGAAGGAGGATTTTGAGAGGGTTCGGAAATTTCTAATTGAAACCCACAGACAAACAGGCACATTTCAGAATTGGATACCTTCAATGTTCGAGAACAGGAAGTTTGGACCTGGTGGAAGCTTGTACAGCGAGGAGGAAGATGAGTTTGTCAAAATATGGGAGGACACCAATGCTTCATCTGAGCCAAGGATAATTGCCGTCACTATCAGAAAACCATCAGGCAGTTGTTGGATTCAGATTCATCCTGACTATCGGGAGTCCGAGAAAGAGATCATCGAAACACTTGAATTTCAAGTCAGAGAATCTATGAAGGACCAAGATGGAGAAACCAAGATTCAGTTTCTAGTTGCCGAGTCTGATGGCGTACGTCAGAAACATCTGGCTGAATTGGGATACGAAAATCTTGGAGTGGAAGAACACAACAGGTCCCGACCTGTTGACCTACCAGTTCCGGACTCTACTCTGCCAGAGGGATTCTCAATTAGACATGTTGACATCAATGAGGAATACGAGAAGTACCGGGATCTGCAGGGCGCAGTCTTCAAGCATATGGGGAACATGAAAAGGGAACAAGCCAAGCTATATAGTGAGGCATCTTTCTACAACGCAGACCTCGACCTGGTAGCAGTTGACCCAAACGGAAGATTTGCTTCTTTTGTCACAGTTCGAATTGACCCAGTGAGCAAGATGGCCGAACTTGAACCAGTTGGGACGCATCCGGACTATAGAGGAATGGGTCTTGCAAAGGCAGCAATTCTGGAAGGGCTACGCAGGGTTGCCAAGTACAGTCCCACCTGCATGGTTATTCTTGGGGCGGCATCTACTGAAGGTGCGACCAAGCTATATGATTCACTTGGTTTCTCAAAAGAGGATGTTCATCTATGGCAGAAACGGCTCTAAATGAGAGCTTTAGATTCGGCTATCTCTCACCGACTTGGGAATATCCATGGAAGGATTCTGAAATTGCGGAATTTCCAAACAGCAATGGGAGTGTTCTGGATTAGGGTTGCACATGGACAAGTGGATTTTCCATATCGACATGGATGCATTTTTTCGCCTCAGTTGAGCAGTATCGAAATCACCCTGAATTAGAAGGGCTGCCAGTCTGTGTTGGACACGATCCCAAAAAGGGGACAGGCAGGGGAGTTGTTAGAACTGCCTCATATGAGGCAAGAGCCTACGGAATTCACTCTGGCATGCCAGTGTCTACAGCCTATCGTCTATGTCCTGATGCAGTCTTTGTTGGCGGGACTTTTTCAACCTATGGTGAAGCTTCCAATGAAGTGATGGAGGTCTTGGCGGAGTTTGCAGACGAAGGACGGGTTAGACGAGCTAGTATTGATGAAGCTTACATTGAGGTTACATTCAGAGTCCAGAAGTACCAAAGCCCTGTCAGATTAGCAGTTGAGATACAGCGCGAAATAAAGAAACGAACAAAGCTACCTTGCTCTATTGGAATTGCACCAAACATGAGTGTAGCTAAGATAGCTACCGGAATGAAGAAACCAATGGGCTTAACTCTTGTAGGTCAGGAGCCGGAGGAGGTTATGGCTTTCCTAGCACCCCTTGACGTAGAGAAGCTGAATGGTGTTGGGAAAAAAACAGCTAATCACCTTAGAAAGCACGGTATCAATACTCTAGGCCAAATTCAAGAGATGACTATAGCAGATCTCTGGCCTGTCATTGGTCGAGGAGCTAAATGGCTCCATAACCGTGCATGTGGGATTGATGAAAGACCACTGATTGATAACGGTCCGCGAATACGGAAGTCCATCAGCAAAGACTACACATTCATGGAGGATGTGGACCCAGAAAATGTGACATACCTTCACGAAACGATCTCCAATATGTGTGGTCGGATTGGGGAAAGGCTTGTAGATAAGGGCCTCTCATTCAAAACTGTCACTGTAAAGGTGAGGTATGCGGACTACAGCACAATTCAACGAAGCAAAACAATCCCAACTGAGACAACTGATACGAGACTTCTGAAGCACACGGCTCTTGAGATATTCGAGCGAAAACGAAACCCCGACAAATTCCTCCGGCTTGTGGGTGTCAAAGTTTCGGGACTCTCAGAGGTTAGCGGGCAGCAATGCTTGACAGAGTTCTTCTAGTCTAAGTTCCCTGCCCTATCGACAGAGAGATAGCAAGTTGGTATCGACTGAGGTCCAAGGATGGATAAAAACGGCGATATCACATCAGGGATTTTTCTCGAGAGACCCAATAGGTTCCTAGGAATTGTGGAAGTTGAAAATGAACCGGTTGAGGTCTTCATTCCAAACCCGGGAAGAATGTACGAATTACTCACACCGCGAAGAAGAGTATATCTTAGGAAACGTCAGGCCGCCCATCGCAAGACCTCCTATGACATGATTGGCGTCAAATATGCAGGAGTGCTGATCTCACTAGATGCACACCTACCGAACAGATTCATCAAAGAGGCTCTACTGAACCGCGAGTTGGACTGGTTCAAGGATTACGACAGGGTCGTATCTGAACC
>JBHLND010000082.1:0-9927 GCA_048937485.1 Promethearchaeota archaeon | reverse complement strand
ACTTCAGCTTGCAGAATCAAGGACCGAATTAAAGGAAATTCTAGAAGACCTGAAACCTCAGGATATTGGTCGACTGGCAGGTGCATTCGAAGCCATATCTAAAGCACGTGATAGACTTGAGAAAATTACAGTTGATGGGGCGATAGTTGGCGAAGCAATTCTACGGAATGTAGAGGAAAGCGCCAAGTCTGCAGTGATGTTGACATATAGAACACGTGCGAGATTACCCAGTACCAGACCAAAGGTAGCATTGGATGAGCTTGCAGACGTGGATGTTCCCTCAGTCCTTGAAGAGTATCGTTCGCAGATGGGCTATGCTCCATTGTTAGGTTTTGGAACCATCAATTGGGAGATATCTAGATGTCTGGGCTGCAAATCATGCGAGATATCATGTCCAGAGGATGCCATTAAGCTTCAACCCAGAATCGAGATACCCAAGTTCTTCGAGATATCAGACGAATCAATGAAGCAACTACCAGTGAATAGAGCACTATTTTACAGCACAGTCAGAAACCTTGCTGTTTCAAAACCTAGCAGGGATATCATCTTGGAGAAGGAAGCACCTGGGTTTGGCTCCGTGGAAGTAGACCTCTGGTTATGTGTTGCTTGTCGTACATGTGTGCGTAGGTGCCCTGGACCAGAAGATGGAGCCCTTGAGTTGGAGCTCAGATGGAGCCTTCCAGAGGTGGTCCGGCAGATTACAACCAAGAACTAGCTCTATGTTTCGTCTACACGACTATTTGGTAAGGCCCATATACCCCATGTGACAGCCTTAGGACCATCACCTTCATTGAGGGAGAATAATGGTCGATTTCAGCCTTACACAAGAGCAACTGAAGCTTCAGGAAAAAGCAAGAAAATTCGCTCAGGAATACATGATTCCTTATGCCCATTACTACGATAAGACCGGCGAGTTTCCACGTCCCATAATCCAGAAATGCTGGGAGGCAGGTCTGATGAACCTGAGCATTCCAAAGGAATATGGTGGGCCTGGCCTAGGAGTAGTTGAGCAATGTATTGCTGTTGAAGAGCTAGCTGCAGGATGCGCAGGCATGACTACCAGCATCTATGTGAACAGCTTAGGAGCGGAACCAATACTAATTGCCGGGAATAATGAACAGAAGGAAAAGTACCTCAAGCCACTCACTGAAGACCTGAGGTTTGTCAGTTTTGCATGTTCTGAGCCCGGAATGGGTAGTGATGTTGCTGGAATTCAGACTAAGGTCAAAAAGGAGGGCGACCATTACGTTCTGAACGGGTCAAAGTTTTGGATAACCAATGCACCTCACGCGGATTACTTCACAGTTTTTGCTAGTCTTGATCCTAGCAAACGACACAAAGCCCTCTGCGCATTCATTGTAGATGCTGATACGCCCGGACTGAAGACTGGGCGCCCTGTGGAGAAAATGGGACATAAGGCATCAACGACCTCAGCTGTGATATTTAGGGATGCAAAGGTCCCAGCAGAGAATCTCTTGGGTTCGGAAGGAGAAGGTTTCGGGATAGCTATGCAGACCTTTGCCATGACCAGACCCTCAATTGCTGCATTTGCTACCGGTCTCGCAAGAGCGGCCATGGAATACGCTCGAGAGTATGTGAATAAGAGAGAGGCATTTGGTCAGAAATTGCGGGATTTCGAGGTAATCCAGTTTAAACTGGCAGAGATGTACATGAAAATTGAAGCTTCTCGGCTGCTCTATCTCAAAGCAGCATGGACCAACGATAATATTGGTGATGCAACTGTGCCAGCAAGTGCTGCAAAAGCGTATGCAACAGATGCTGCCATGGAGATAGCAAGCGAAGCCGTTCAAATTCATGGCGGATACGGGTATATTGACCAATATCCGATTGAGAAGCTGTTCCGAGATGCTAAGTTGTACCAGATTTACGAGGGAACCAGCGAAGTTCAACGGCTGATACTCTCCAGATATGTCTTGAGCGGCTACGAACCAGCCATGAAGGAGATTCCCAAATGGATTAACAAGGATCCACCTGATTTCTAGCGGAGTCTGCAAGGAATCTGGTACATGGATCTCCTTTCCTAATGTGTCTTTAAAAACAAAAGAAACACTATATCAATGTCCAATCTAGTATGACCATTAGAATGCGATGTATGTAGTTGAGGAGATATGTCAAGTCCAACTTGGAAAAGGCAAATCATCGTCGTTTGGATGATTTCTCTGATGATTTTCCTTCCAGCAACTTTCGCCTCATCAAATTCCGATTTTCCTCTAAAAACGGGACCATTCATTGACCGTTTGGTATTCAAGACCGACTCTGAAGATGTAAATGAGAAGATTCTGAAACTGCTAAACAATGAACTAGACGTGATTGGTACAGCGGTTCCTCCAAGCTATTTGATGATGTTGCAGGATGCTGCTGATGTCGAAACCGCACTTACTTCAAACAACAGGTTTGGCTACATTTCATTCAACACGAGGAATTATCCACTAAACCTGAGTGTATTCAGACGTGCCTTGGCAATTGCAATTGATAAGGAATTCATCTGTGACGAGATTTGGGAAGGACTTGCAGTACCACAGGATACCCCACTGCCAACAAGCTCCGTTTGGTCTGCAGAAAACTACTTGGATGAGCATTACTACCATGCAGATATTGAGCGAGCCAATCTGATGTTGGATGAAGCAGGCTTCCTTGACATTGATGCAGATGGCTGGAGAGAGGCACCAGACGGTTCTGACATCAGCCTTGACATAGAAACTGCCTACACAGAATTACAGTGGCAAGTAGTGGAGATGATTGAAGCGGCATTACATTTCTTGAGTATCGATGCAAGGGGGCGGTATGCTGAATGGAATGAGTATCTTGCTCGTTTGAACTTTCATGGTTGGTATGATATTGCGTTCCTTGAAGAGGTTCCAGAAACCTATGATGTCAGCTGGCTGGCATATAATTTCCATAGTGGTTCAGCGGAAATACCATACTACAACATACCAAGCTTCAGGAACGCCACCTATGATTCCTATTTCAGTCAGATGATATACTCAACGGAATATGAAGAAGTACGAGATGCGGCAATAGAAATGCAGAAGATTCTCGCTTATGAGTGTCCTATAGTTGTGTGTTATGTGAGCAGTCAAATCTCGGCATACCGAACAGATCGATTTACTGGATTCGTCAATGACTTCGAAGATGGTATTGGTGGCTGGTGGAGCTACTACAGAGCCAGATTGAAGAATCCGATTGATGGGGTTCAAGGCGGAACCCTGCGTGTCGCAGGTTTTGGAGATCCCCCTACATTCAATTTCATGGTTAACCCAAAGCCTCTAGGATGGGATGTTCTCAGAGAGGTCTATGACAGCCTTACTCGCTTAACTCCAGATGGCGATGATTTGGCCTGGCTTGCTGAGTCCTATATCATTGACACTCACGAAACTGATTCTGAGGTTATTGAAGGTTATACAAGATTGACATTCAACATTGTTCAGAACGCGACATGGAGTGATGGAACTCCACTCACGGCAGCAGACGTGGCTTTCACGCTCAACTACTATCGAGATTGTGTTGATGATAACCCATATGCGGTTGGTCTTCGGGATTTCATGGCAGCATATGCCGCAGGTGCCTATCGAGTGATAGTTGAGTTCAATACAGAATCCTATTGGCACTTGCACACTGTTGGTTTCAAACCGATTATCCCATACCATGTATTCAAGGACATAGGAATAGAGGGATGGGATGAGTGGAATCCGATTCCTCCGAATGAAACCTTTGTAACGTCAGGACCATTCGTCATTGATTCTTACGTTGTCAACAACACGATTGAGTTGGTGCGGCATCCGGCTTACTTCCATCGTCCCATCTACACTACTGAAAGTACAACTACGGCTGCAACAACCACTGAAACAATCACGACTGGTATAGCTCTTGACTCCACCCTTATCTGGACTGTTGTATTCGTGATTGGAACAGCTGCTGTACCAATAACGATAGGGGCTGCATTCTTGCTTAGAGCCAGAGCCAATCAATAGACTGCAATCATTTGGAGAGTAGAAACACCAAACAAGGCATCTTTATGCACCGAAGTCAATCATCGCAACAAGAGAAGGTGAGATGCAGCAGTGATAGTAAAGCGCCTAAAGAACTGTGAAGAGATAGTAGCTTTAGACGGAACTGTACTGCGTGAACTTCTCAATCCTTTGCATTCAGACGACAAGATGCATCTCAATTACAGCATCGCGCACGCAATTGTACGGCCGGGAGAATCTTCGATGCCACACCGCTTCTTTGAGGCATCAGAGGTCTATTACATTCTGAGTGGCCAGGGTCGAATGTTTATAGGTGATGAATCAGGAGAAGTGGGTCCTGGAGATACTATATACATCCCTCCGAGAGGGGTTCAGCATATAGAGAATACCGGGTCTGATGACTTGGTATTCCTTTGCATTGTCTATCCATCATGGTATCCCGAGGCTGAGGAGCTTATAGAATAGATACCTCAGAAATTCACAATTAGAATGTTTTCTGAGTGGGTCATGTATACGAAGCAATGACTGCTTCGATTCTACTCATTGGCGAATGTCTAGACGAAATGCAGGTTGCTCAGCTCAGGTTTTCTGCAAACGCCTTTCCAAACTCGTACGCCTTCTCAAGCTCATCCTTATCAGGAACCCATTGAGCGGTGAATGGTTCCATTTCTAATTCCATTTTGCCTTTCTTGAGTGCCTCTTCAATTTTCTTTACTGCTCCCCCTCCCCATCCATATGACCCGAAAGCAGCAGCCTTCTTTCCTACAGGCTTTAAGGTCTCAAAGTCTGCCAAAAGCGGTGCAATAGTTGGCAGATACTCATTATGAAGAGTCGGACTTCCTACCAGAATCCCTCGTGCTTCCAAAAGATCCGCAATTATATCGCTTCTGTCACTGTGTGGAATCAACCGCAGAAGGGGGTTCATTCCAGCATCTCTAATTCCCTCTGCTATGGCCCTAGCTAGCTTTGTTGTACTCTCCCACATTGTGTCCCATGCAATGACAACCTTATCGCTCACTCGTCCACCCTTAGCCCATTGCAAATATCGTGTCACAATTTCTAGGGGATTTTGCCGCCAAATCAGACCGTGTGATGGGGCAATTATCTTAATTGGAAGCCCCAATTCTATGACTTCTTCGATTTTACGCTGAACGAGTCTACTCAGCGGCCACAGTATATTGGCATAGTATTTCTCAGCCTCACGCCACAGAATGTTCTGGTCAACTTCATCAGCGAATCTCTCTTCTGTTGCATAGTGCTGACCAAATGCATCGTTGGGGAGAAGAACTTCCCCCTCAACATAGTAGGAGAACATACTCTCTGGCCAGTGGAGCATAGGCGCCTCATAGAATCGTAGGGTCTTTCCTCCAAGGTCCACTTCTTCTCCAGTCTTGACCGTTTTGAAGGTCCATCCATCGGGATGGTGTTTCTTCAGGACATCTATAGCGCGCTTGGTGCAGACAACTGTTGCATTAGGAACACGTGCTAGGACATGAGGAATTGCTCCTGAGTGGTCCATCTCTGCATGGTTTGCAATCATATAGTCGATCTTTCGAGGATCAATCACTGAGGATATGCGGTCGAACATCTCGTCTGCAAAGGGACCCATGACTGCATCCACGAGTGCGACTTTCTCCCCAACAATGAGGTATGCATTGTAAGTTGTCCCGTGATGGACGGAGTAGCTGTACCCATGGAAATTCCTGATGTTGTAGTCAATTGCACCAACCCAGTATACATCTTTGACGACTTCAACAGGTTTCATTATGTTTCACATACAATACTACAGAGTTAACTATAATAAATGTAGTAGTTTCCTTTTTGATAGTGAGTTACCTTGTTCGATGAATGCAGTTCTAATTCATACTATCTGAAAGATTATATGGTGGCCTGAATTTTGCAACTAACACGCTCTGGGATGGTTTCAGCAAGATGCCCCCGAAGGATATGAACATCATCGTGTTCGGATGTATGCAATGCATGTACGCAGCCGCCGATCTAGCAGGGACCATGAAGCTGCAGTACGATGTGACAAGCCGAATAATACGAATGCCATGCACAGCCAGACTCGATATCAATTTCATTCTCAAGGCGCTGCAGGAGGGGGCGGATGGTGTACTGGTGATTGGGTGTCATCCTGGAGACTGTGCGTACAAGACTGGAAACCTAGGGGCGGAACGGAGGGTCCGTTTTGCTCGGAAATTAGTAGGGCAACTGGGTATGAATGAGGACCGTGTGAAAATGGTGTTCGTAAGCGCAGCTGAAGGTGACAAGTTCGCAGCCGAAATTAATAAGTTTGCCGCGGAGATTCGAAAGATCGGGCCGAATCCAATCAGGCTATAGATTCAATAACTGACTTCCTGCTCTGGTCTGGGTAGCAAGAAACGTGCTACATGTCGGATTTTCTGAGAATCACCGTTATAGGTTTCCTTGATTAGGGTATGGCAGGTTCATTTCACGAAGGGATAGATATGAATGAGAATGATGAACGTGAAACTCTGAAGATAGGCAATCTTTGGCATGAGCCTGTTGTCTTTAGGGCATCGGTGGTAAAGGAAGGCAACTGCAGAGCAAATCACAAAGAGGGACAGGTCTTCGAGTTTGATTGGCGTACTCCTGAAGGTATGTGCAGCGAGAGTTTCGTGGGCATGTACCCTGTCCTTCATTCGTTGAGAGTTTTTGGCGATATGAGGGAGCTGGGAAGTCCACACCGCCACATTCGTGCCTACAACTGCCCTGCAAGGGTCATCCAGTTTGAGATTGAGGCCACATACAGATGCAATCTGTGTGGCACCGAACTGCCGATAGAGAACGGTGAGGTGCAATCAATGAAACTCGAAAACCCAGAACAGAATCTTTGGGTGCGGGTCTGCTCTGATTGCTCAGAGAAATACTCCAACACGAAACTTGTTTGGTGACTCTCATAAAGCCCGAGTAACTAACACCTTCCATGAATGTTATGTCAACAGATTCGCAAGATAGGACCAAACCCAATCAGATTGTGAATCAGCGGATTAGCGACTAGACCAGTCTGGTTTCAGTTTCTTGTCCTTTAGTTGATGCAATTAATGTGTCATCTCTAGCCAACATTTCAATTCCGCCAATAAACCATGATTCGAGTATCCGGCGGTGAAATGAACACCTAAATGCCATCATGGCAGCTATGAGCTGAGGATGAAAGCGAGAACGTGGACATTGCTTTGTGTCGGTCTAGTTATAATCAGTCTGACATATATCCACCCAGTCCCAGCAAACACGAATCTCTGCCAGACTTCCTCAATGCAAGTTCCGCATCAACCGATGAAACACATGCCTGCTCAAGAGATTGGAGATACCAAGTTGTTCTGGGCATGGAACTTCGACACGAGTGAATGCTATGTGGTAAACGCTTGCCTGCTTGCTATCGGAAACCGCTGCTACATCTTCTTTGATGACCTAGCAATTTCCATAATTGGAGAGGAAGAGGCCACTGACAGGGCTGAGATCTACAGGGATGAGTTTGACAACAACATCTACTCTAGAGTGACTGACCTTGCAGGAGATCCTGACGGAACACTGGGTGATGTAGATGGCGACCCAAGAATCTACATTCTGATAGTTGAGCATCGCCAGAGTTACTACAGACAGACAAACGAGGCTGCGGGCGAATACTCGAATATGTGCGAGATGGTGTATATCTGCTACCGAACAAGCAATCCTGTGAATACGATAGCCCATGAGTTTCACCACCTAGTCTGGTTCAACTACGAGTTTGACGAGGTCCATTTCATTCTGGAAGGGGCAGCTGAGTATGCAACATACTGCTCTGGCTATCTCCCAGCCAATAACTGGACTACCCGGGTACAGTATTTCCTTGATGACATTGACGATGCATTCATCTATTTCGAGGTGGAGGCTCAAGACTATGGTGCCTGCTACCTCTTTGCATTCTACTTAGTGGAACAATATGGAGTGGAGTTCCTACGAAACCTCGTGCAACATGAGGATGACGGAGCCCGCGGGCTGGAAACTGCACTTGAAGCAGCAGGACATCACATCTCGTTCAATGAGCTGTATATGGACTGGATGACTGCCTTGACCGTAGATCAGCCGGGCTTTGCAGAGGACCGTTATTACTATCGTAACATGGATGCAACAATCCAAGACTACACCACCATCGAAACTCTGCCCTATCAGGATGAGAATGTGCCACTGTATTGCTATGGTTCCAAGGTGTATCAATTCATATTGCCACCCGACAGCTTCAGCGTCGAGACGAGCCAACCGAATGATGGGGTTTCAGGCCTTTCTGTAGTGTACAAGGACCTTCATGGTTGGCATGTTCAGCAGAAGCAGGAGGAGGGAACAGCAGTCATCAGAGTGACTGGAGAGGCAATAGATATGGCTTATGTGATTGCGAGCTACCTGTTTACGGAAACCCCAGCTGGGGCTATTGATTTTGGTTCTGGTTCTCGCGAAACTGTCCGAATAGTGGTTGATTACTGGAATGAAACTACAGGCACATCGACACCTACACCTACAATCATCAACAATGGTTATGCAGCATTAATCGTTGCTGGAACAATGCCTGTTTCCGCCACATTCATTGTGCTATTCTTTATTCTCAGAAGAAGAGAGAGAGCTTAATCTCTATCGCCAAAGCAAGTCTTCCTTGGCCCCAATCTTCTCGGTACATCAATCTGACGAAGCTGCTATTAGAAATGGAAATGAGTTATTTGTCCTCCGGAGGCCAGAGTCCCTCTTTTTCCAACAGTTTCTCAAGTCGTAATCGACTCAATGTCTTTCCCACAATGGCATTGTAGTATGTAATTGCAAAGCTACTCTGAACACCACGATAGTCTAAAACTGCCATTGCTATAGGTTCCATGTCAACTACTCTTTCCAAAGTGAAGACTGCAAAGATAGTGCTTTTCAATTCGACTACTCTTGCGCCAAAATACGCTATTGGGTATTCTTCATTCAGCCAATTTGTAATGTTTCGAGCTGATGTGATTTCCGGATCGTATTTGATTACTAGATTGAATGCCAAGTGTCGACCAAGATTCGGATTCCAACGAGCAGCAAATACAACTTTCTGCTCAGTTTCGAGTTTCTGAAGCACCTGCTTGGTCTTTCTAGTGGACCAGCCAATCTTGGCAGCAATTTCATAGTCCATCATTCTAGGATCTATTGCTAGCTGGCTCAGAACGACAAGCTCATCCTTGGTAAATTCCGGAGCCTCTGGCAATTCTGATTGTGCCCCATCTGGAAGAACATCATATACTTCGATTCTCTTGACTCCTGGAATTGACTTGATAAGTTCGCCGATTTCAGCTAGATCAGAATTTGCAGGATAGTCTAGACTCACATAGAAATTTCCGTTGATTAGTGGTAAAATCATATAGACCCCATCATATTGAGCTGCGACGTTTCTGAAAGCATCGATTCTCACTGATGCATCAGTATATGCCATTAGTGTTGCATAGCGGAGGTTTATCTTTTCAGGGTGGAGAGCCACCGTGTAGTGGTCAATGAAACCAGATTGTTCAAGATTGTCAACTCTCTTCTTTACAGATGAAGCTGATAGATTGAGCTTTTTTCCAAGGTCGCGAAAACTAATGCGACAATTTTGAATCATTTCCGTGAGTATTTGCTTATCGATAGAATCCAAAGACCAATTCCTCAAGTACTGCTTTGATTTCTAGAAGATGGTCTACTCATTAATATCGCTATTTACTTTGTTGAAGAGAAGCCATCTGCGAAGATTTGGGGCTAATCTATCCGAGTTTCCATCGGGCTATCTTTCGACCTGAATTGCTTGGTCTGGGATTGATCCTGCACTAGGCAGACGTTCGAAATAGAGATGGCAGGCAACTAAGTGATTGTTTCCCAAATCTGTCATGGTCGGTTTCCTAGTATAGCAGACATCAGAAGCATAGGGGCAGCGCGGATGAAATGC
>JBHLND010000419.1:0-2529 GCA_048937485.1 Promethearchaeota archaeon | reverse complement strand
GGTTTCTCAGGTGTATATCACGCCGTGCGCCTGCGCGAAGGAATTGATACGGGTCTTGATGTTGAGAAGAGGATAACATCAAAGACGAAGGCGGTTGTACCGGTTCACTATGCAGGAGCAAGCTGTCGAATAGATGAATTATTGGAGGTCGCAGAGAAAAACAACCTCTATATAATTGAGGATGCTGCCGAGGCTCTTGGAACATCCTACAAGTCAAAGCCAGTTGGTTCTGCAGGCACTGCAGCAATGTTTAGCTTCTGCGGAAACAAGGTTGTGACAACTGGAGAAGGAGGTATGGTTGTCACGGATGATGAAGAGATAGCTGATGCATTGACGCTTCTTAGATCCCATGGTAGAACTGACAAGGGGGGGTATTTCACATCATCAGAGTCATTTGACTACATAGCTCTTGGACATAATTGGAGAATGTCCGAACTCACTGCGGAGCTTGGGCGGTCACAATTTAGGAAACTGCCACTCCTAATTGAAATGCGTCAGCAAGTTGCGGCACATTACAATGACCTTCTTGAAGGACTCCCAGTTCAATGTCCATCGCCCCTTCCAGATTCCACGCACATTTATCAGATGTACACAGTGAGGTTCAGAGACAATCGTGCCCGAGAAGCAGTTAGGAAACACTTGACAAGAGAGAAGATTATGACTAAAATTTACTTTGACTCGGTACACCTAACAACATTTTATGCAGATTTGGGCTTCAGAAAAGGGGACCTACCTGTTACAGAGACTCTTTCAGAAACTGTGCTGACTCTACCATTGTTCCCAGGCATGGATGGAAGTGAGGTTGAGCTGGTCTGCAAGGAAATTCGTAAAGCCCTCAGTTAGTCGCCAATTAACATCTTGACTATTCTCAGGAAGTTCTATCCGAATGCACCGAAAACAACATAACATGTAACGGGCGACAGATTGATGACCACCCATGAGCAAATCAAAACCTGCAATCCTTGTCACTGGAGGCGCGGGTGCAATTGGTTCAGCACTTGTAAGGCACCTATTGAAGACAAGAGGAAATGAGTATACGATAAGGGTCTTCGATAGTGATGAATACGCAATATGGGAACTCCAACAACAGCTGAAAGGGAATCCAAATGTGAGATTTCTAATTGGTAGCGTAAGAGATTTCTCACGTGTCCAAGAAGCGATGTACGGAGTTAGGCATGTATTTCACTGTGCCGCATTGAAGCATGTTGCACTATGCGAGTACAATCCTTTTGACGCAGTCGAAACTAATGTCATAGGAACCCAAAACACAATCAGAGCGGCATTTGCAACAAACGAAGTGGAGAAGTATGTTTACATTAGCACGGACAAAGCTGTGAATCCAACAAGCCTTATGGGAGCAACAAAGCTGATTGGCGAGCGACTGGTGCTTGCCGCGAACTACATTAAGGGTGACAAAAGGATAAGCCTGAGTGCGGTCCGCTTCCCCAATGTAAGAGAAACACGAGGAAATGTCTTTGAAGCATGGTCAAAGCAACTTGAGAAAGATGGAAAGATCCTTGTAACTCATGCGGATATGTCACGCTACTTTATTTCCATTGAGCGCGCGGTCAGTTTCGTCATAGAGGCGTTTGATTACATGAAAGGGGGAGAAATCTTCATCCCTGCACTGGGAAAAGACGATGTCCGCTTGATTCTTGATGTTGCAAAGGAATGGATTGCTGAACAGCCCAAGAAGGGAGAGATAGTCTTTGGCACTCCAGAGTTTGGTGAGAAGATGCACGAAAGTCTTCATACCGAAGCAGAGGAACCATTTGTCAAAAGAATATCAGATAATGTATGTGTGATCCGGCCGCCCCAATACGACTTTGTTGAATGGAAGCAGCCAGATGAATGAAGTGCCTAGAATCATTGAGTTTAGACTTTGGAGCAATGATGCATTTGCTGAAGTATGGATAGGTTAAATAACATAACTAGTTCACCGTTTCCGTAAGTATACTGAGGTCATTCGGGCATGTCCAAAATCAAGTGGATCATGAAGCAATACTGGCGTGTAGGAACAGTTAGAGCTCTTGCCAGTCTTGTTTTAGGGATGCTTGTGCTTGGACGATACTATTACATCTACGTGCCTGGGCTCAGCGACCTAGCTTGGATTGGCGCTGTTACTCTAGGAGTTGCACTCACTCTCATCTTCCTTGGAATTGGTTGGCTCTATGATGTAAAGGCCAGGATGTGGACACAGAAGGTCCAAGCCGCCATTGAGAGGGACCCATATTACTACATACCAAACTTCAGGAATATGGCAGCTGAGTATCCAATCTTGTATGTCCTGATTAATACTATCAAAGGGATTTTGAGTAAACTAAACATTGATAGTGAAAGCGTCGACGATCTTACGAGGTACATGCAGAGCTTCTTCAGCTCTCGGCCGGTTAAGAGCGACCTATTGAGATCCCAAAAGGATGCTGAGCGATTTCTGGAGAATCTTCCATTTCAGGCGGAGTATACCGACCGTCCATCTAGAATCCCTCTCCGCAACAGAGTCAAGCTCGGATGGGAAATTCAGATGTT
>JBHLND010000418.1:0-2531 GCA_048937485.1 Promethearchaeota archaeon | reverse complement strand
CTTGCTGAGGCCGAGCTCTACCTCATCAAAACTGCTTGTACGCTTTCTCATACTCAATGTCCGAATTTGTGCTCTCTTCTGTTTCTTGAGTTGAGAAACATCGACCTCTTCATTCCCCACAACCCTGGGTTCCAAGTAACGACCCTCGAGAAGATCAGCTCCATGTAAATATCGATCAATGGACTCGGCAGCCTCCTTTCCTTGAGCTATTGCTTCAATCACACTGGAGGGTCCTGTAACTGCATCACCGCCTGCAAAGATGCCTTTGCTACCGGTTTCCAAAGTGATGTTGCTAACCGAGAGAGTTCCGCCATCTGCAACTTTCATGCCCTCAAGCCCTGTCAAGTCAGTTCGTTGACCTATGGCGATGATTACAGTGTCACCCTTAATCGTTTCTCCAGCTTTTGACGAGAACGTTGGAGCGAAGCTTCCATCAGGTGCATACACCGACGTGCAAACTACTGTTTTCAAACCTGATACTCTTCCAGATTGGCCAGAAATTTGACTAGGGCCAAGGGACCCCATAATGACTACTCCTTCCATCTCTGCATCTTCTATCTCCCAGTCATGTGCAGGCATTCTGTCATGTGACGATAAGTCGCGAGTTTCCAAGCATACCAAGGTGACCTTCTTTGCACCGAAACGTACTGCGGTCCTAGCACAATCAATTCCAACGTTACCCCCACCGATGATGATGACATTGGATCCAAGTTGCTTCGGACGCTTACCTTTCTTTGCCTCTCTTAGGAATGGCAATCCGTACAGAACACCTTTGAGCTCTGATCCTTCAAGGGCAAGTTTTGCTGGATTCTGTGAACCAATCCCAAGGAAGATTGCATCATAGTCTTTCTTCAGTTGCTTGAGAGTGATGTCTTCACCGATAGTAGTGTTCAACCTGAGGTCAATGCCATGTGCCAAAATCCATTCAATATCTTGCATAGAAACTTCATTAGAAACGCGGTATTCAGGGATGCAACTGGTAATCATTCCACCAGGTTTGCTTGATGATTCGAAGATGGTTACAGGATAGCCCCTCTTCTGGAGATCCAGAGCACAGGCAAGACCCGATGGACCGGCTCCAACGACTGCGATTTTCTTCTTGTGAGATGGTTCTGTCCTTTCAGGAATGTCCTGCTCATTCTCAGCCACATAATCAGCCACGTATCTCTTCAGATGCCTTATGGAAACTGATTCGTCATGGTCGCCTCTGATACAATTCGCTTCACATGGGTGATGACATACTCTTCCAAGGATACGTTGAAGCGGCGCCCCTTCTCTCAGAACACTTAGTGCTTCCTTGAATCGGCCATCTCGATAGAGGCCAATAAACGCTTGATTGTTTACCTTAGCAGGGCATGCATTTCGGCAGGGAGAGATTCCCCTCTTCTGAATTGTGAAGGTGTTTGGAACAGCTTGAGGAAATGGTCTATAGATGGCTTTGCAGTCAACAAGTCCAAACTCATAGTTGTTGGAAACTGACATCGGGCAAACGGGTATGCATTCACCACAGGAGTTGCACTTTTCCGGGTCGATGAACCTTGATTTCTTCCGGACCTTCAGTTGAAAATTGCCAACATAACCATCCACATCTTCGAGTTCACTGTAGGTCATCAAGTTGATATTTGGATGATGCTCAACAGATGCCATAATTGGACCCAAGATACAAATCGCACAGTCGTTTTGGGGGAAAACTTTGTCCAAGAGAGCCATTTGGCCACCTATGGTAGGGGCCTTCTCAATAAGGTGAACCTTGTATCCACCATTGGCGGCACTCAGGGCGGCTGAAATTCCTGCCACTCCTCCGCCTATAACAGCAATCTCCGGTACTACGGATACACTCTCAAGATCCAGAGGTTCAAGAAGTCTAGCACGGCCCACAGCCATTTCTACCAAGCGTTTGGCCTTCTCGGTTGCTGCCTCTTCATCATGCATTGTACACCAAGACACATGCTCGCGAATGTTCACCATCTCAAAGAGAAACCGATTTAGTCCAGCATCTTCTATCGTTTTTCGAAATATCGGTTCATGTGTTCTGGGAGTACAAGAAGCGACAATCACTCTGTTTAGATTGTGGTTTCTGATTGATGCCTGAATGATGGCCAATCCATCTGAGGAACACGTGAACATTAAATCTGCTGAATGTTCAACATTTGGCAAAGACTTGGCATAATCACTTACTGCTGCCACATCAACACTGGCAGCAATATTAAGGCCACAATGGCAAACAAAAACCCCAATCCTTGCGGCACTCTTAGAACTCATATCTGCACTATCCTGTATTCGAGGTTCTTGCAAGAAGAAGGTCCGAAAACATCCAAGGCCTATTTGTTTTGGTGACGCGGAATTGACATCTTGGCTAACACGGACAAGTCATCATTGTTCCATGCGCCCTTAGAACCGTTTTGCTAAACTAATGAGTTACAATTTGAAATAAATCTAGCTTCTTAGGAAACGAACATAGATTGAATTATTGTGATGCTAAAGGAATGACGCAGTCAGCGGAATGTATGGAAACGTTCATGATTTTAAAC
>JBHLND010000417.1:0-2532 GCA_048937485.1 Promethearchaeota archaeon | reverse complement strand
CGTGCCACAGCTCCATCAAACATATCCAATATCACTGTGAGAATCATCAGCGCGAGGCCAATTAGAAGATCCCCCAGGTAGAAGACATAAGCGCAAAGCATCGCAACGATAACAGTTAGACCTGTGATCATATTGGGAGTTATTCCGGTCTTTGCAAGAGCTGCTCCGACAGGTCGCATTGCTTTTTGATATCGTTCTCGAAGTTTGCCAAGCATGTTATCACATTTCCAAATCTTGGTTCGCGGCTGGCGGACTTTCAGTGCGCTAATAAACGTGTTGAGAGCGTTACAAGACACTCTTGATTCGATTCAAGACCCACTCATTGCCAAGGAGGTTCAAGAAACCGCCAAGTCGTGGACCGGATTTTCGAGAGATGAGAATTCTGTAGAGCACCACAAATGCCCTCTTATCTTTCAGTCCTACATCTCGAGCAGTCTCAAAGACCTTCCCCTGCAATTCCTCATCGTCAAGTGGTGCTCCGTCTAAAATCTCACAGAATTTCGCAAGAAACTCTCGGTCATTATCAGTGAGTGTGTTTATGATTTCCTTTGGCACAGAATCGGGAATCTCAACCTTGTCTCGGTCAGTTCCGAACTCCCGAGCCCAAGTCTTCGCTCTGCTAAGCCTGATGGGGATAAGTTCCTTCGCTTCAGAGGAAACCTCACTCAGATCATATTGCTTTGCCAGAACTTGCTCGCATCTTTCAAGTGTGGTCGTGGCACCAAGAACCCGTTCCATTTGGGAGGTTATGACTGCAAACTTGTAGGGCAGTTTTGGAATGTATTCGTCAGGAACCTTGCCGGTCAGACAGAGAGGATACATGAGTCGAATCAGTTCCAGTCTTTCTTCCGGAGCGTCCTCAAGACCGTAGTAAGTTCTCTCGAACCTATCAAACTCATCTATCAGGTCAGGTATTCTTTCTGGATGTAAATCAATGGCTCTCTCGAGAGGTGCCTTAAGCATTAGGTATCGATAAAGCTCAGGAGGTGCGATTGAGAGCCATACCTTAGGACTGAATACGATTCCCTCAGATGTTGACATGTCGCGACCTCCAATGCGTACCCACTCGAAGGGAACTTTAACTGGACCTTCCCACCCAAAGACTCGTTTCGATATCTCTAAACCAGTGTCGAAAGAACCACCCTTCACTGAGTGGTCCTTTCCAGCTGGTTCACAGGTTACATTTAGCACGTACCATTTAGCTGGCCAATCAATCCGCCAAGAGAGCTTCACGCGAAGTTCGGCGAGCGGCACTTCACCGCTGTGACCGCATGACGGGCATGAAAAGGAAACCTTGTCAGTAACAGGATCATAATTAGTGATTCTGTTTACTATGATTTCTCCTTTCGCGCCCGTCTGAATACGTCTACACGAAGGGCAAAACACAGATGCTGGAAACCAATTACTCATAGACTCGATGTATTCAGCCTTTTGATCATCGTTGAAATCGCGGGCCACGTATTCAATCAGTATTTCGCGAATGGTTTCTGTGTTTTTCAAGCAAATCCTGGTTGCATCCTGCATCTTCCCAGACTCGTACAGCTTGCTTTGCCAGATTACATCAGGGCTCACACCAAAGTCTGGAAATGTATCAATGAATTCCTTCGCTTCATGAGCTCCAAAGCTCTCACAGCATCCAGACTCATCAGGCACCTCGGAGTAGGGGATTCCAAGCCATTCATCAAGGGGGAGTGAAACACTGGACGGGAATGAACGGACTGGATCGTAGTCGTCTGCAACAAATAATGCACGGGCCTTTTTACCCGCCTCGAGGAGTTTTCGTTTGATGACATCGGCTATGATAAGCTCACGATAGAAACTGATGGGAATGCTGCCACTGATGCTCTTGCCTGTAGATACAATGTACTCATCTGCTTCACGCTTTAATACGCTCTCAATTATGTCATTTATCCAGTGAATGCTGTACTCAAACTCTGAGGCTTCGTCTGACACGCGATGGTCACCGGTCCTGCTGTCGAGTGGATGCTAAAGAAGATTGCTCTAAACAGAGAATTCTGACACCCTGAGATCCGTTCTGCTGTTGAATATTAGGTAGACGGGAATAGCGGCAAGCACCACAACCGAAAGCAAAGCTGCAATTGTGATTCCAATGGCTACTGGTAGATACAATAGAGAAGGTACTGCTGCTTCTGGAACGAGGAAATAGACACTGAATACTGTGGCAAACAAAACAGCTGGAAACCCAGCCTTCAAGCCCATAGCAACACCTTCTGCAATCATGGTCCTTGCAATGAATGAAGGGCGACCGCCTATTGACCGAATTATTACATAGTCACGAAATCGACCAAATACTGAAACAAGAAGGTAATTCATCAAGGCTAGAAAAGCACTGAACAAGGCAATAAGCGGAAGAGGTTGAAGTAGGGCATAGAAGGATGCCACAGTCTGCAGATTTCTTTCAACTACATCCTGCTGTAGGAAAATGTCGAGTCCATAGCTGCTAGCAAGAGCTCTTAATGCGTCAATAGACGCGTCATCATATCCATTAAGCTGGACAAGAAGCAGATTTGG
>JBHLND010000081.1:0-10106 GCA_048937485.1 Promethearchaeota archaeon | reverse complement strand
TCTCCTCTAGGTCCATCCAGAAGGCGGCCTCCGCATCATCTCCTTCGGTAATGTCCTCACTATCGCAATCAGCAAGAAAGACCGTGCTAATGGTATGTGCTCTGGGGTCTCTATTTGCTTCACTGTACACTCCAAGAATATCCAAGAGACGCACACTCAAACCTGTTTCTTCCAAGGCTTCTCTCAATGCTGCTTTCTCTACGGTTTCACCATAATCAACGAAGCCGCCAGGAAGTGCCAGCATTCCTTTGAAGGGTTCTTTTCCTCGACGAATGAGGACAACGCGTTTTCCGTCAGATATCACCACATCAACAGCGGTCTTTGGATTCCTATACAACCTAGTACATCTCCCGGGATGACGCCCTCCCATAGTTTACGATACTGACACCTGCAAAAATCAGGAACGCAAGCCAGATGATGATGGTCTTAAGCACAAGGTTTGTCTTGTTGAATATCTCGACCACAAGGAATGCTCCAATGATTAGGATGTTGGATGGCCCTCCAAAGGTGCTGTTATCACGCACTCCAAGGCCGAAGCGGACAAGTATCATGATTCCCATAATTCCAAGTGAAATCCAGTTGATGTATTGAGTAAAGAGGGCGTCCCACCCTAGAAAGAGACTGAACCCAAATGGAGTAGCAATAACTGGGAGGTACATGAATAGAAACACTGAGAATATGATGGCCTCAAGGAGTCTTATCCATCCCGTTGGGGTCTTTGTATAGACTTCCCCATAGAGTCCCCTATCATACTCACCAGCGGCAAAGAAGATGAAATAAATTGGAGCTCCAAAGTTCAAGGCATTTACAAGACATTGGGATATGGCATATACAACGTCCACCCAGAAATTACTCCAGGAGCTGAGGATTGCTTCCCAAACTTGAAGGTAATTCGGAACGAATTCAATCATTACTACGACTGGCATGATGCATAGAGCTACTGCCACCAGGCCGCCAAGAATGGCTGCTGGTTTTCCTCCGCCAAGCTTTCCTACGCCAATCCTATAGAATACATGACCTGCGACAATCAATCCAGTAACAATGGCAAGAGGTGCAGTCACAAGCGGGAGAATAAAGAAGACGAGGACAAAGGCAGCATTGGTTCCATAGAATACTCGCCAGCGCAAAGGCACCGCGTCAGTTGACTCATTCATGAGATGAAATGTATTTGCCAGTCTATACCGGCCGTTGTATATGATCCCAAGCCATGGTGCTGAGAAGACGGCGGGCACCGCTACATAATGGAAGATTTGGTTTAGGAATTCGTCGGTAAACGGCGCCAACTGAAAGGGCAGAAGTGCCACAAGAATTACGAAATAGATTGGGCCCAGAACAGCAATGGCCACAACTGCCAGTCTAGATAACATCCAATCAGGATTCAACTCTGCCTCGCCATCGCTTTGAGAACCCGCATTTCATATAAGTGTGCATGAGGTATGCATTTGGCTAGGAGTGGAGTCAATGGTAGAGCAAGCGTATGCAAGGAAATTGGCTGCTGCAGTATTTGTTCGCAAGAGCCGACTGATAATTGGTCTAGATTTAACGGCCAATTTGATGGGGCTCGACCAACGGGGAAAAGAAGCTGAGAAAACGCGTGTTGAGAAGAAGGCGCTTGAAGTCATTTCGCAGACTGCTGATTTTGCCGTGGCTTTCAAGCTCAATCGACATATCGTATTTCCGTTGGGTCTCTTTGATGGTATTCCCAGAGTACTAGATGCGATTCATGATCAGGGTCTAACAGCTATCATGGACTGTAAACTCAATGACATAGGGAACACAAACTCTCACATTGCCAAGTACTATTTCGATGCAGGTTTTGATGCTCTTATTGCCAATCCCCTAGTTGGTTGGGAGGGTGGTCTTGACAAAGTGATCGAGTCTGCACGACGCCGAGAGCGTGGAATCATCACTCTATGCTATATGTCCCATCCTGCGGCAAATGAGGGTTACGGTCTTGAGGTTATCGTTGACAAGAAGAAACCAGAACCCCTATACCGAATCTTTGCAGAAAGAGCTCTTCGCTGGAATACGGATGGCGTAATCGTTGGCGCTACGTACCCCGAGAGAATCAAAGAGATTTATGGAATTCTGCATGACAGGGTGCCAATAATCAGTCCCGGAATCGGTGCTCAGGGAGGAGGCGCCTCTGAGGCGAGAGCAGCCGGAGCATCCTATGTAATCGTGGCTCGGTCAATTGTGGATGCAAAGGACCCCGCCGCTGCGGCATCACAGTTTGCTGCTGACAGCAAGTAGCCTGTGATAGAACATTTCTGTACATTGGGGCATACAAAAGAACGTCATACACTTGTTGGGGTCAGTAAGAGATAAAGGGAATACTTAGCTATTCTTGTATCGAATGTACATAGTTGTTCATGCACAATAATGTACGTAAGATTTGCACTCGGGCGGATGATTGTCATCCTAAAGTCTCGGGGAGCGAGTTCAATGGCAAACGAGTCAGGATATGGTTTTGCGACGTGGACTTCGTTTATTGCGGAGTCCCAAATCCGTGCTCTCTTAAAATACCAGGTCGACTACTACTTCGCCGGAGGGAAACCCGGGATTATACCCACAGATGTTTTTGGGAAGATTATGGTTGACCTTGGGCAGAAGTATCAGGAGAATCCCGCTCTTGCTCTGGATGACTTGAATTATGGTCCAACAGGTGGGCAGCCCTGGTTTCTTAAGACGCTGGCAAAGCGATTGTGTGATGTCAGAAGCATTCCAATCGATTGCGAAACGGGCTATGACAACGTATCAATTACCAATGGTTCACAGCAAGCGCTCTATGCTCTGCTTGACACACTCATAGACCCTGGAGACGTGATAATTACCCCCTGTCCTGCATATCTTGGTTTTCTTGTTCCTGCAGTCAAGCTCGGGGCTCGAATCATAACTGTTCCAACTGATCTTGATGGGATTATTCCCGAATACGTAGAGAGAGCAGTCCTCGTTTCAAAGAGAGAGTTCGGGAAAGTACCAGACCTTCTTTATGTTGTTCCTGACAGTGATAATCCAAAGGGCACAACGCTACCAATGAAACGACGACAAGCACTGTTCGATATATGCGAGAATCACAACATCCTCCTCATTGAAGATTCTGCTTATGCTGAAATTCAATTCAAGAAGAACCCTAAACCAATAAAATCCCTAGACAAGGATAACATTCGGGTCGCATATCTTGGAACAACAAGCAAAGAGGCTGCAGTGCTTAGAGTAGGTTACTCTGTTCTTCCGCCTAGTGTAAGGGAAGAAGTGCTCAAGGACAAGGGATACCTTGATCTTTGCACAACAACACTTGTTCAGAGAATCTTGGATGAGTACTACAAGTACCACATTGATGATGCCATGAAGAAAAGCATCCCCCTCTACAAGGAAAGGTGCGAGGCCATGGCCAAGGCAATTGATGCTTCATTCCCAGAGGGTGAGCGGACAGACCCCACGGGAGGCTTCTTCTTCTGGTGGCAAAGTACGAAGGAATTCGATTCGGCTGTATTCTTGAAAGATGTTGGGGTTCCCAACAACGTCATCTATGTTCCTGGTGCATCCTTCTATCCAATAACAGGATACACACTCAAGCCGGATGGCAATGGCCTGTCTCCAAGTAGGCCTGAACTAAACACTATGCGTCTTGGTTTCTCGTACGCCAAACCAGAAATGATCACAGTTGGCATCGAATTGCTTGGCAAGCTACTATCCGAAAATATCTAATTTGACCTAGATTGTGAAGTTGACAAAGAGTGTAGCACCATTCTTCATTTCAGGTACGTATGCCCGCTCATAGGGACCGAACAGGTCAGAAAACCCGGAGTTGAGAGCCCACTCTATCCACGACCATGATACCTCCTGCCCCATCTTTTCCTCTGCATATTCTCCAAAAGCCCAACTAATGTAGCGTTCCATCTCGAGTCTAGTGAACTGCAGGTCTTCGTTTGTATCAACCTTTAGCTGCTCTGCAATTGAATCAAGCTCGATTCTGAGTGCACCGTGCGAGCCAACAAGCATTTCGTGGAATTCCTTGATTGCCTCATTCATCTCATCGAATCTTTCTTTCTTCCTGAAACGTCCAATCCTACCAGTCGTCTTGAACAACTCTGGACGGTGTAGCGTGGTCATGCCCTTCTCCTTTAGTACGCCCGCTAAATCCTCATTCCATGCCGTGTTGAAATAGACTCTCGGATACTTCACAAAGAGCGGAAATGGTGTACCCATTGCTTTCGCCGCAGGTATGACTTGGGCATAGTATGCTGTTTCGCCACCCCCTCCAACATGCGTCACAACTGGGAAAAGGGTGTCGACAGCAAATTGCCTTGAATCCACTCGTGGAGAGAGGAATTCCCCATACTCCTTCAAAGAGGGTTCATTGACCGAGGTTTCTATCTCTACTACCTCCCCGCATGAGGGACACTTTCCTGACAATTTCGCGCTTCCGCCATCCGCTTCATAACTCAGTTCAATTCTTGCTCTATTGCAGCTCGCCTCTGAGCATTCATAGAAGAAGGGAACATAGGAATCATCACGCAACCCAATAGCAGGCCTCATTCCACTTTCAATGATTGTATTCGTTGATGTGTTATGAGCTGCCAAGAAATGATCTCGTTTATCCTTTGAGAGCAGATATTCAAAGGCCTCGACAAAGAGCTTCCTAAACGAGGAATCCGACGCTGGAAGAAGAGGAAGTCCTAGACTGCCCTCTATGTTGAAAAGCCTCCCGAGGACTCGCATTGCCCATTCGCTGAGAGTAGATGAACAAGTAAACGCCCAGCGATTAATTGAGAGGGCTTGTTCTAGGCGCTCCTCAACCACGACTCGGGACTGTCCGGTGAGCACCTTGAATATTGGATTATAGCTACTCCGAATGCTTTCCTCTGTTTGAGAGTACCAATCATAAGATGGGAGCGGTAACGTGCTGACCGGAGAAAACTCGTAACCTTCGGGAACTGGAATGCTAATCAGGTTCCCTTGATGGCCCATATTTGGAGTCCTGATGTTCGTAAGCTCTGTCTGAACCACGTCATAGTCCGCAACAAAGAAGAAAGCGCCAAAATGCAGATTATCATCCGAGCTGAGAGCAGCAACTCTATGGGCAGTAGCAGCTTTGTTTAGAATGTAGCCAGGGCCTCCCATTGCAACTGGTTGATGAGCCGCTTCAATAGCTGCACCAAAGAGACTTTCAATTGTACCTTGTACTTGAGGAGTAAGAGATCCAAGCCGCTTATTGGATGCGATGAGCGCGTCTTGTACAGCCTTCTTCTTTTCAGAGGTGTGCCACGATGTCCTCCTATACTCCTGAAGAACCTTCGATACTCTTTCCTTAATACCTCCAAGGAGGATCACTGGCGTATCATAAAGATTCGTTGCCAGACTTGACAATTCACCGCGCCAGATGAAATCTTGGTATGCCTTGGCGATTGTCTGTTCCACCAGTCCAAGCCTCCTATTTGCCCAGAGCCTCTTCAAACACGGCCTCATATCTTGGAACTATCTTCTCCGATGAGAACTTTTCCTCAACACGTCTTCGCCCAGCCGCTCCAAGGTTCTTCCTAAGCTTTTCATTTTCGAGAATCTCAATGATCGCTTCAGCAAACTCCTCTTGTTCAAATCCTTTTGTTACCAAGCCATCTTTTCCAGGTCTTACAAGCTCCGGAATACCTCCAGCTGGGGTGGTTACTACCGGCAACTTGCATGACATTGCTTCGAGGAGTACAAGCGGCATTCCCTCCAATGTTGAATTCAGTAGGAACACATCAGCCGAGCACATTATTTGTTGCATATTGCTCTTAACTCCAAGCAGATGGATGTTGTTGCAGAGATCGAGCTCCTCTACTCTTCTTTCCACATCTATTCGAGTTGGCCCATCCCCTGCTATTATGAGCCGCACATTCGGAAAGTGATCCACAACTATCCTCATTATTTCTGCTAACTCAACAACTCGCTTTACCTTCCTGAAGTTTGATGCATGTAGCAGAATCTTCTCTCCAGGATTAATGGCCTGCGCTTCCTCTTCGCTTCTCAACCCAACACAGCCGCTCTCTACCATCAGTCGAGTCCCATCAAGGTGTTTGAATCTATCCACATCAATGAAGTTTGGAATAACGGTTATCTCTCTCTCGATACCGAGATTCTCATGTGCATGATTCTTCAGAAACTCTGAAACCGCTGTGACAGCATCAGCTCTCTCAACAGTATGCTTGACAACAGGTTTGTATGCTGGGTCGAGACCTAGCGTATGAACATCAGACCCATGAAGTGTAACCACATAGGGAGTGCTTGTGATCTCTCTAGTCATGTACGCAGCCATAGCATGAGGTATTGCGTAGTGAGAATGAATTAGGTCTAGCTTGGCATCGCCAATCACCTTAATCATTTTTGACGTGAGCGCCACTGTGTAGGGAGGACCGACTGCATTGAAGAGCGGATAGTCGAACCTATCAACGAGGTCCACGTACACTCCACTTGTTTGCTCCCACATCAACGAGAATGGCCTCTGATATGAGATGAAATGGATGATGTGGTTTCTTTTCGCAAGATGCTGCCCCAATCTTGTTGCTAGATAACCTGAACCCCCAACTGAGGGGTATAGATTGACTCCAATCCTCAAGCGCTACACCTTAAATGAATGGCATTCCTTGGCTTCTTTAAGATGACTGATGAGGACTTAAACCTCACCTTCCGCGCGTTGCCTTGACGCTAATTGCCAAAGCTTGATTAGAGGGCTACGTTGTGTTCAAACCATGAGTAAGTCTGGAAAGAATGCGATTCTCGTCGTTGTTGCCCATCCAGATGATGAAACAATTGGGGCAGGTGGAACAATCAGGAAACACGCCAGCCATCGAATCCCCGTTGATGTACACTGCATGACAGGAAATGATACCCGTAATGCAGAGCTAAAAGCTGCATGCAATATTCTTGGTGTAAGGAATCTCTACCTAAGCGAACGAGATGATTTCGCAATAGAGGACAGCCTCACCAATGAAATCATTGGCGCAATTCTCAAGTCCCGCCCACGGATTATTATAACTCACTCAAAACAGGACTATAACGACAACCATATCGAATGCGCTCGTTTGGTGGAAACAGCAGCTGAATGGGCCTCTCACTCCACGATTTTTGACAATGCTCATCGCGTTGAGAAAATCTTTCACATGGAAGTTAACAGCCTTCATCCCTATCCTCATATTCATGTGGATATCTCAGATACATACGATGCATCGATGCAGGCTCTTTTGTGTCACAAATCCCAGATTCCAAAAGCTGACGGCTACTACGCCAAGTTGTATGACGCTCGAACCAGGTTAAGGGGTGTGCAGGCTGACTGCGAGAGAGCTGAGGCATTTACAATCTCGCTTCCCACTCATGCTGGCCCATTTTATCCCCAAAACAGTGTAGACCTCTTGGTCTAAAACATGAGCAGTCTTTATTCGCTGGTTTCTGCTTTCCTTCTCCGTGCGGCAAGTAGAGCTTTTAGCTCGCCCATCATTCCACCTGGTCCCGAAGGCGCCCTGGGCGGAGGTGCTTTGGCAATCGGGGCAGAGGCCATATCGGCGCCTGCAGTTACAGCATCGGGCGGTCCGCTTGAAATGGCTGCGCCACTGGCAACTCTGCTTTGAATCGAACTTATCTTAGCATCAAGGTTCGATTCCACTTTCGCGAGCTGGTCTTGAAGGTCGTATACATCCTTCTGCAACGTACTAATTGCTTCGGTCAGCTTGCTAGTAATAATGCTAACAACCTCACCTAAGGCTCTAAGCTTCTCCTCGGTGGGATCCTTCAGAGCCCACTCAAACTCCTCCATGATGAAGTTGTCATCTTTTTCGCTCATGTATTCGACCTCTATTTCTATCAGAAATCATCCCATTTTCTCTATAAAGATTGTCTGGATACAGCCAAGAGCATCACGTACACCCCTAGGTGCTTATGGCCTCTTCAACCGTGCCCATTGCTGTTTCTAGAATGACTTGCACAAGTTCCTGTGATGGAGCTTCGCATGTTATCCTGATTACTGGTTCCGTACCGGATGGTCTTACAAGCACCCATCCCTGTTCCAGTGATATACCAAGGCCATCCACAGTGAGAACATCCCTTGTGTCCTTGAACGCCTTTGGCAGTGTTTTGGACAGCTTCTCCATTACCTGCGATTTCTTCTCATTTGGGCATTCCACTTTCCCCTTGAGAAGAGGGTAGACAGGTATCTCGCTGATCAAATCCCCAAAGCTTCTTCCAGTGCTTGCCATCAATTCCAGAATCTTGCAGGACGTCAAGAAGGGTTCTGGTGCTTTATGAAAATCAGAATAGATGTATACTCCACAAGCCTCTCCGCCAAAGACCGATCCTGTTTCATTCATCTTGATGGCAACTTGAATGTCTCCGACAGGTGTTCTCACGGTTTCCCCGCCTGCCTCTTGGACAGTCTCATCCAGCACACTGGAGCTGTCAACGGTTGTTATGATTGTCTTGTCCTTAGCTCTTGACAGCAGGTCTTTTGCTAGCAGAGCAATAGTCCTGTCCCCTCGAATAACTTCGCCATCTTCAGTAACAAACACAACTCGGTCTGAGTCTCCATCATGAGCAATCCCCAGGTCCGCTCCTACATCCTTAACGACCTTCATGAGGTCTCCCAATGACTCTTCATCTGGCTCTGATTTCCGTCCTGGGAAGTATCCATCTGGTTGGCTGTTTATTGCGAAGACCTTGCATCCAAGCTTTCTCATCAAGTATGGCGCGAGTACACTTGCAGAGCCATTTCCTGGATCCACAACTACCTTGAACTCCTTGGAAGCAATAAGGCCTGCATCACATTGTTGAAGAAGAGCTTCAATGTGTCTCTCTACTGCTGTATCCGTAGAGTGGGCTGAGCCTAGACTGTCCCAGGCAGCAACCTTGAACGAACCCGAATCATACACATCTTCGATTTGTGCCTCTTGCTCAGCGGTGTATCCCATACTATCTGGCCCCCAGAATTTGACTCCTGTATATTCTGGTGGATTGTGCGAGGCAGTCACCATGAGCCCTGCATCATAACCCTCATGCTTGGTGACGTATGCGAGAGTTGGCGTGGGTATCATACCTGTTGTTACCACATTCACGCCGGTTGACAGAATTCCTGCCGTCAGAGCATACTCTACCATCTTACTGGTTGTACGTACATCACGAGCAATAGCTACTGTTCCTTTTCCCAGAACAGTTCCCAAGGCTTTTCCGAGATTGACCGCCATTTGTAGGTCGAATTCCTTTCCGTAGACCTTCCTCACACCTGTGGTTCCAAATAGCTTCCTGGTCATCGCGCTCAAGTGACTTCCATGCGCACTCAGTCAAAAACCTACCTAAAGGCCAACCATCCAAAGCGGAATATGTCTAAATAACTGGGGTCTATATCTCAAACAAGCCAAGGTGATGTCCGGTGCCGTATTTTGAATTCAAGGGAGCGAAACTGCATTATGTTGAATTGGGCAATAGAGAGGATCTCTCAGTTGTCTTTGTACACGGTGCAGGGTCTTCCCATGACACTTGGTCTCTACAGATGGAGGAGTTTGGACCGCGATACCATATGGTGTCATTGGATCTATCTGGCCATGGGGCTTCTGACCCTGGTCCAGAGGGGATAAGAATCGGGACTGGTTATGCATATGAGTTGGCAGGGCTTGTAGGCCACCTCAACCTTGAAAATTTCGTTGCCGTTGGACATTCAATGGGTGGGGGAGTGGTCATGTCCTATGCTTTGAACAGTTCTTTCCAAAAGCCTAAGGCCCTTGTACTAGTTGACACCTCTTCAAATCTAGATTTATCAAGACTCGGCGCAGGGATGACACTTGAGGCGCTGGATACATTCCTCACGCTTCTCCGGGATAGAATCACTGGACGCAACAAGAAGGCTATGGACATAATTCAAAGAGAGGAGTCCATGAAGATAGAGAACCCACAAATCATGCAGAGAGATCTTGCTGCTGTAGATAACTTTGATATCACTCATCGTTTGCATGAAATCGATCTTCCCACTCTAATCATCGTTGGAGAGGGTGATGACATAATCACCCCAGTCATGGCAACGGCTCTCAAGAATAGTCTACCACGGGCTGACATTGCCGTGGTCAGAAATGCCCACCATA
>JBHLND010000416.1:552-2567 GCA_048937485.1 Promethearchaeota archaeon | reverse complement strand
AAGTTGCTTTGAGCAAGCGAAGACAGAAAGAACCCATCAATTGCTCTCAATTCATCAGTTTCCCAAAGAAGAACTGCACTACAAGGATTGATTTGCAAGCCTGGAATTGAATTTGATGAACTCTTTGAGGCAGTGAAGGTCATTGATGCCTGTGGCCCTGATTATATTGAACTACTTGGCAATCTACACGAATTGCAACAGATTCCGTGATAGCTAGAGGTACCTGGCATTTTCGTAGCTGTTGGACTACTCAATCTTTATAAGAAGAAAAATCACTAATGATATCGCAAGTGATATCAATATTGATATTATACGATTGCACCCGGTAAGGAGGTGAATAGAAAAAAAATGCGTAAATCAAGACCGCACCACCACTGGAGCAGGAGAACCTCATCAGTACCAAAGGGTTTCCTCAGATCTCAGGTTCTTCAACTGCTCAGCGAGAAGCCTATGTCGGGCGCTGAGATCATGAGCGAGATTGAAGAGAAAACCAGCATGAGGTGGAAGCCAAGTCCGGGCTCTGTCTATCCATTACTCTCTTGGCTCTTGGACTCAGGCTATACTCGGGAGCTGCCAGACTCGGAAGCTGGTGTTCGGCGCTACGAGTTGACCGAAGAGGGGAGAAAGTTCTTCCAAGAACATGAGCAGCGAAGAATGCAAGATAGGGGTGCTCGACTCTTTGGGCCACGGTTCGACGACTGGGAGGGACCAATGCCAGAAGAGGCACGTGAACTAGTTGGGAGCTGGCGGAAGATGAGAATGGCCATCCATGCGCTCCGCAGAAGAATCAGGGATGACTATTCTGAGTCTCTGATGAAGGATGCCCAGAAACTCATAGATGACTTTGCTGAAAGGCTCTCAAAACTTGCTGAAGCGGAGAGAGCATAGTGATAATGCACGATGGGGGGCAGAACGTCCGCTCCATCACACATCTTTTTGGACGTTTCCTATTTCCAGGATATGGAATCAAGACCTTAGCATCTCAAAGAAGACTCTCAATGCTAGATCAACAAATGCCTCGTCATCGCCAAAATAACCCTGGAAGATAATCTGATAGGTCATCAAGAGACCCACGATTCTCTGAATTTGCTACTGCTTCTCTCCCGATGTCAAGCGTGCTGGTTTCACTTCCGGAAGACAACTTGGACCTGTAGACATCTTCATAAGGATAGACATAGATGTCTTGGTGGTTACGAAGAAAGACTACGCCAAGGGCCATCGCATCTCTCCTTGAGCTTCAAATTCAAGGACTCATCATCCTCTTCGCATGCCTAGATTGATTTTGACTGTCGATGACATCGGCAATCAATTCATCCAAAGTCAAATTGGATAGTTCTTGTCAGCTATCAGATGTAATAGGAGTCGAACTCAAAGAAGAAACGAATCAGACCAAGCGGAGTGGCTTTCATGACAATGTTTCATATCAAGGACCCCCAAAAGGAGCACTTCACAAGAGTGTGCACACAATGCGGAGGGAGGAGTCTAGCTGAGGATTGGGCAAGAGGAGAAGTGACCTGCACCGCATGTGGCTCTGTGCTGGAACAGAGTATCGCAGACTTGGGTCCTGAATGGAGAGCTTTCACTACCGAAGAACGCGACAGCAGAGCGAGAACAGGCGCACCTATGTCACTGAGTACTCCTGACAAGGGGCTTTCTACACAAATCGGTTGGGAGGACCGAGACGGAAGTGGACGCGGGCTGAGCGGAGAAACTCGGACCATGATCTATAGAATGCGCAAGTGGCAGATTCGAAGCGTATCATACTCCTCCAAGATGCGGAACCTTTCACAGGCTATGAACGAGATGGACAGACTCTGCTCTCAATTGGGAATACCCAGGAGCATCAAAGACACCGCAGCTTTTGTCTACAGAAGAACACTCGAGAAGAGGCTAATTAGAGGCCAGAAGATTGATGCCATCGTTGCGGGTTCAATATATCTCTCATGCCGAATCCATAACGCACCACGACAAATGGATGAAATCGCTGATGAGGCAAAAATTGGCAGGCGATGTTT
>JBHLND010000416.1:0-541 GCA_048937485.1 Promethearchaeota archaeon | reverse complement strand
AGACCCCGCTGCCTTCTGCAAAGGCACTCTTGCCTAGAATTTCTTCGGACCTGGGCGTTAGAGGTCCAACAATTCAAAGAGCTATATCAATTATAGATAAGGCGCAGGGACTTGGATTGACTTGCGGAAAGTCGCCAGCGGGTATTGCAGGTGCTGCACTGTATATAGCCTCTATCCTTGAAGAAGACCGGCGTACGCAGCACGATATCGCAGAGGCTGCCAGAATCACTGAAGTGACAATCAGAAATCGATACAAACAACTAGTGGACACCTTGAAGATCAAGTTCAGTGTCTCGAACTCCAGTGTAGAAGAATCAAGGCTTTAGAATCTGATAGAATATCTTCAAGGCTAGATTTACGAACTCATCATCATCACCAAAATAGCCTGGGAAGATTATCTGGTAGCTCAGCAACAGTCCGACAACCCTTTGAATCATGCCAGCCTTTTCTCCTATATTGCCCAGGTTCCCAATCTCCGACTCTGCTGCCTTCAACATGACTTCGGACAACACGCCCATTGCTTGTTGCAGTCCATCCGTGC
>JBHLND010000415.1:0-2574 GCA_048937485.1 Promethearchaeota archaeon | reverse complement strand
GTCTTCAAGTTTCTCATAGCGTTGCGCAATTTGAGTAGTCAAATCGGGATCATAAGGCATGGGGTGACGTATGTTAACGGGCTTGAGGCCCAGGTCAACAAGGATCTGATTCACTCTGCGTGATGTCTGGCTTTTTCCGCAGCCAGTTCGAACTGCGCAGACTGCAACGACGGGCTTCTTGCTTTCCAATGTAGTTGTCTTTGGTCCCATAAGACGGAGATCTGGGCCCAGACTATTCACCCATGCTATCTTGTGACCCACATAGTCATACGGCAGATCTGAATATGCCAACACACATTGCTCCACGCCGAACTTCTCAATTAGCTCCTGTAGCTGTTCTTCAGGGTAGATTTTGATTCCTTCGGGGTAGAGCTTGCCAGACAATTCTGGAGGATAGATTCTGTCTCCAATTCCAGGTATTTGTTCAGCAGTAAACGCAACAACCTCATAGTCTTCGTTGCTTCTGAAATAGACATTGAAATTATGGAAATCTCTTCCTGCTGCACCCATGATTATGATTTTCTTCCTGCTCATTGCTATCTCCTTCTTTCGAGCCGATGCATCTGGTTTCTTGAGGCAAAAGAACCGTGTTAAGAAATTGCTGGTCGTGCCATTTGTTGAAAACTGCGCAAATCCACCCCCTATTTTTCGAACCGTCCTGCAAATAATCATAATTCTGGTTATCTGCTAATTTATTCGGAAAATTGGAATATAACACCTAAGTTTAAATATGTCCTAAGTCATTAGCACTGGGAGAGTGCTCAGAGGACACTCACGCCAGCTTGGTCATTGGGGTGCAGAAGTGAAACTTGTTGAACTGGCGGAACGAGCCATTGGAATCCTACAAGAGAGTGGGGATAAGGGAATCCGCACTGATGAGTTGGCTGACAGGTTGGACACCCCGAAGAGGCGTGTCTATGACATTGTCGCCATTTTGAAGGCACTTGATCAAGTTACCACCAAGCGCAAGTTCGATGGTACTACCGTTAAATGGATTGACAAATCCAGAGATTATATTCCTCGAGCTGAACATGAAACAGCGCTCTCTAAGCTGGAAGAAATCAGCACAGAACGGAAGCAGCTTGTAGTGGACGTTGCAGAGTTGAAAGAGAAGCTGCGCACAACCAAAACGAAATTGCGGCGTGACGTTCAGGCCACAGAGTCTGCAGACAAGACAGAGTTCAATACTTCTCACCTTTGCGTTCGCGCACTCTCAAGCAGTGGCATAAAGCGTGTGAGGAACTCGGGTTTTGAAGTAAGCATTGAAACTCATGAACCTGGAATGCTAGCGGATCCCGCAGAGATAGAAGAAGATGAAAATGAGGAACTCCTGCGGAATTTGCAGAGGGCGTAGTACAGATCTTTCCTATTTGGGCCTAATTGTAACCTTGCTCCCTCGTCTTACTTTCTCCAGCTCATCAAGCTTCTCCTCTGACAATACGTGTCCAAGGATATTCACTGGACTGAAAGTTGTCATGTCTCTCATGTAGATACATAGCGAATCACCCAGAGGCATGTATGCAATATCTCCCCTTTTGACCTTCTTTGTAGCCTTGACATTTCCTCTCCCCAATCCAAGAGTAATCTTCATTTCTCCTCTCAGCAAAGCTGCTCTTCCCTCTATTGGAAAACGAAATTTCATCTCCTCTATAATGAGTGGAGCCGCGACCCTGTCAAGGTATGCATCAAGCACAATGTTATCTTCAAACTCAAATCCTATAGGCAATTCGCTTTCACTCATTATCATCCAAGACTCAGTCAAGCACAAGGTCCTAAAAATCTCTACTATTGCCTTCCGGCAAAAGCTTAATTGTATCGCTAGAGAGCTTTCCCTTGGAGAGGATTGGCCTGGTAACTTCAAAGCTTGACGTATCTTTTGTTGTAGACACCACAGGGTCAATGAAAGATGATATTCGGGCCGTAAAGGATAGTCTGTTCGACATTGTGGATAAGGTCGTAACACGAACCAAGGGGCTCAGAATCAGATTCGGAATCGTTTCCTATCGAGACCATCCTCCGCAGGACCGTTCATATGTAACGCGAGTTTTTGATTTCACTGACAACATAAAGCAAGTTCACAAAGAAATATCGGGTCTCAAACCATCTGAAGGCGGGGACACTCCAGAGGCTGTTGCTGATGGTTTACATGACGCACGGACAAAACTCTCTTGGGAGTCTGATGCCTACAAGGTTCTTCTTCTTGTGGGGGATGCTCCGCCGCATGGACGTGAGTATAATTCTCTGGGTGATGATCACTTTCCCGATGGCTGCCCTGCAGGCTATGACCCAAGAGAGGAAGTAAGGACACTCAAGAAGGAATATGGAGGGACGGTGTTCATTTTTGTCTGTGGTTGTAATCCTCTTGTTAGAGAATCCTTCAAGGGTATCGCAGATGCGGTTGAAGATGGCCGCTACTACTCACTGCATGAAGCCCACGAGCTCCCGAATGCGATTCTTGAGATTCTAGAGGGCGTATCTGATCTTATTGAAGCTGACAAACGAGTCCTGGGCTACTATGAGGCAAACGATGGGACTTTCGACATCGGTGAGGCTGCTGAGAAGTTGGGACTGGAA
>JBHLND010000080.1:0-10167 GCA_048937485.1 Promethearchaeota archaeon | reverse complement strand
AGACCCAGAAAGTTAATTCTAATCTCTGGTATTCTGATAGTGGCTACCATAGTGTTCATACTTCTGGACATTCACCCTCCAGGTATGAGCCCCGAAGTCCCCTTCATATTCGTCATTCTCCCTCTGGCTGCTCTCTTTGTTCTAGGAGTATTGACAGAGGCACTTGTCCTGTCAATGAAACGCTAGTAATCACTATGAGCTAACGGCGATTCCTTGCCCTCTCGAAAGCCTAATAAGCGAACTCCTGCCAACTGATATATACTTAAACGCACATCTAAATAAAATCTTCATGTCTGCGCCTTCTTCAATGAATCCTTGATTAGCAAATCTATTGATGTGCAAAGAATCAAGGTTATGGGGAAAACAGTTGAACTCTGTGTATCAACTTAGTAACCGGGCAACTCGTCAACAATACATGGGAAAAGGATCGATGACCAGAGTACCCATGTGGGCTTATCTTATGAGTGGTATTCTCATCGTGATGAGCGTCATTCTTGCTTTCGCAATTGTGACCTTTGTGTTTTCATTTCTGGGATTACACTCCCTTTGGGAGATAAACACCCAAATACTACTGCTATATGTCATATTCCCACTCAGTATTCTCACTATACTAATAACGGTGCTAATGGCAATACTGCTGACTAGGAAAAGGGAGTAATAACTATATAATAACCAGAAAGTTGAGTTGCTCGATAGGGGATTGTGCAGGTTGTTTACAGCCATCTCGAAAGCCTAATAAGCGAGGCCCAGGCTCAGGCGCAGAGTCAGGTGATTAAGAATATGAGCTTCGACATAATCGCAGAACCAGTTGTAAAATCCCCAAGAGATGCCCGCCCCCGAAGAGGCCGTGGATTCAGTGTGACTGAAACCAAGGAGGCGGGTCTTACCATGAAAGAGGCTCGCCAGATGGGTCTTATAATTGATAATCGACGCAGAACTGCTCACTCGGAGAATGTGGAGATTCTGAAGCAGTATGTCAAGGAATTTGAGAAGCTCGCTGATGAAATAATATCAGTACAGGAGAAGCCATCTGCAAAGCCCAAAGTATCCTCCGAAAAGGCAATTGCAGAACTGTCCTCTATCAGAGCGGTGAAAAAGGAGGAAGCGGAGAGCCTTTTCGCAGCTGGAATCAAGTCCCTTTCAGATTTGGCCTATTGTGATATCGAAAAGACTGCAAAGAAAACAGGTATTGATGAAGAGCGCGTTACGCTTATGGTGAAAGCCGCTCTGAAGAAGGTCTGATTATCCCTAATTTGGGAGGTGCGAGAGCTGGAATATGACCGGCTCATACGAATCCTTACGAACCCTCCAGAGGTACGCAAGCCCGTTATTCTACCTGACTTCTTTGTTGACCACTTTGTCATATCGGGAAATCTTGACATGTTCATTGCCAATTTGAGGAAACTAGCTAATCAGGGTGGAGGCAACCTGATTGGCACAAACCAATTCATCCGCCGCGGTGGGAACGCGGTGAATCTTGCCACCGCGTTGTTCAACTTGGGAATCAATTCTAGCCTGATTGTCACAACAGATTCCTATGGAGCTAAATTGCTCAAGGCTCTGGTTCCCCCTGATTTCGATCTATCCCATGTACATACCAATGGACGACTCTCTTCAACAGTTTCTCTGGAATTGGAGCATGAAACTCGTCGTGTAAACCTGATGATAAGTGACAGCGGCTCATCAGCAGACTTTGCTTTCTCCCAATTGGATGAAGATGACCTTCTTGCAATACGGAAAAGCAGCCTTGTCGCTCTGCAAAACCTGAATCATAACAGGAATCCTGCTCAACTCGCAAAGGAACTATTTCTCTTCACAAAAGAATCATCCAAGGCACTCACTTTCATCGATATGGGCGATCCGTCTGGCAATCCCGCAATTATCGAACCCTTCACGAATGAGGTCCTTATGAATGGTCTTGTTGATATTGTTAGTATGAATGAGAATGAAGCAGTTTGGTTTGCATGGGCTCTTGCCAGAAAAGACTCTACGTGGAGGGCAAAGGTGGCCAAGCCCAAACAGTGGCTCAAGGCAGCCACCTATGTGGCAAAAGAAACCGGTACAAGAGTTGATTTGCACACGCCCTATTACACAGCGTCCATTTCAGAAGATGAATGTATCACACAACCAGTGTTTGAAGCTATCTGCAGAGTGACATGTGGAGCAGGAGATGCTTGGAACTCAGGCGATATTTGTGGAACACTATTTGGAATAAGTCCTTCAGATCGATTAGTGCTTGCAAATGCCGTAGCGTCATTATACGTTTCATCAGCACTAGCTCAACATCCAACACTTGACCAAGTCGTAGAATATCTCCGTGACACACCAGCAGTTATGGACATCGACGAAAAACTTCTTAGAACCAAATAGCTTCATAGGTTACCTTTCAGAGCGAAAGCAAGGTGCGTTATCTACTTGGAACTAGAGCGAGTCCTAACGAAACTCAAATTTGATGATTCCGTTAGTGGATACGCTCTGATAACGAATGATGGCCAGCCATTTCTTTCATTCTCTCTGCCTGATGAAGTTCTCCCACAGATTCAAGGAACCCTTAGAATACATGCTACTTCATTCAAGCTCATGAATGTAATGACTGGCAAGGGGATAGTAGTTCTTGCGCGAGTTGATGACAATTGGGTCTTGGCAGTTCTGTTCACTTCTGATCTAAACTTGGGAGAGGCTCTTCAGAGGACAAAGAGTGTCGTTGACCTCATGGATGAGGTTGCTTTACCGCCGCCTCCAAAACCAGTTCAGGAACTTCCCGTCCAAGTAGAGGCAGAGCCCGTTCAGGATGTGGCAGATAAAAGCGCTCTTCCTGAGGCAGAACCTCCTGCTGTGGAGGGGCCGACTGCCCCAGATGCGTCTGCTCCAACAACTCTCGCTACCCCAGTGGAAATCAGGCATGGTTGCTTGATTCTTCGAAATGAGAAATACTCGGACGCAATGAGTTTGGAATCTGATTTGAATACAAACCTCAAAAAGGAATTCTCCAATCTCGGTGTTGACGTCTTGCTAATGATTGATGAGAAGCGAACCGTTTTCAAGATAGCGGAGAGTCTGGCCAAACCCGTTGAAAGAATCATCGAGGTTATCTCTTGGTGTGTTGCTGAGAACATCGTTGGAGCCGAATGCCCTGAGGAGCAAGAGTCAGGTCCTATAGAAATAGTAGAGCTGCCAATCTTTGAGGGCGAGTTAAAGAAGGCAAAGAAAGATCATCGTCCAGTTCTGGAACTCTGTAATGGGGAACGCACGCTTCAACAGATTGCTGATGAATTGGATATGCCCTACTTCAAGGCGTTGCAGAGTACAGTTCCATATCGTGGAAAAACACTCAGATTTGTGCGCAAGAGTAGGAGAGCAAATGAATAAACAAAGAGGAGAAAAACAATGGGTATGAAAGGAAAGATAGCGTGGAACTTCATGACCGACAAGGTTGCGAAAACACTATTCCAAGCAACCTACCGTGAATTGATGAATACACTAATGGCTGCAAGTTCTAGTGTGGATCAGGTCAACAAATCAATGCAATCAATTGGCTTCAGGGTTGGTGAAACCCTTCTAATGGACTATGCTGACCGGATTCGTGAACATGCTGGAGAATTTGTCGATTTTGCAAAAACCCTCCAGCTTGCATACAAGGTCAATTCTGGTCAAGAGTTCACCGACGTTTGGATTGCTGACGATAAACGAACAATAAAGTTCACTGACGCTGACTGTCCAGTTTGTGCTGGCGTTGAGATCACAGATATGCCAGGATTGCAGTATTGCGCTATTGTGAGCGGAGTTTTCGATGCAGTTATGGAACTACGTGGGTTCAACGCGGAAAGCTATCAAGAGTCATGCAGGGCTCTAGGCGATGCGGTATGCACATGGACCCTTATTCTAAGGGAATACTGACCAAATTCCACTAATACATAAACGTCGCAGCGGAGTGACACCTGAAGGTACTCCAAAAGGAACTCTCCCCGCTATCTCAGTGACGACATACATATGTTAAAATATACTCAAGTCGAATTTAGCTCTGTACCGGTTCAACGGAGGCTAATCCTTGGGTCAAGGAATAGGAACAATAGTAGGCCTAATCACAGCATTCGCAATAGCTTTTGTGATATTGACGTTTGGAGGTTCCATGCCTGAGGACCTCATCTCCAGTTCAATAGTGGACGACTTCTATCTGCATGTGGATCTCGAAGCCAGATTGGCTGTTGTAGGAACAGTTCTTTATCCCTCAGCTCTTGGTTCAGCAAGCCTCGGTCAAATTCTCAGCTATGGTGCCCAAGGAAGTACTGTGCTGATGGCTCTAGCTTGGGGAACTGCTGGACTTCTAGCAGGTCTACTCGCCCGTGACTTCATTCAAGGAATTCTGGCAGCAGTATTTAGCGTGATTCTTGGAGCCTTTCTAACTTGGCTGCTATTCTTCTTTATTCAGACTGGGGATATCACTCAATTATTCGGCGGCCCCTCCATGATAATCCTCCAAGCAACACTGGAAGGATCACTATATCCAGCAATTGCTGCAGTCGTAGGCGGTCTGCTTGGCGGAGGAATTACACGCGAACGATAAATCAGGTCTTGTCAGTTTCTCCCACTACACTCAATTTGGCTCCGCATTCTGAACACATCAACGGGTTCGATTTGAACACTGCTCCGCAAACGCATATTGTTTCGATCTTCTCAGGCGGTGGGAGTTCTTGTTCTCGCTGAATTCTTTCTTTGACAATTACTACCATAATTGCAGTAGGAATTTCCAGCATAGATGTGACTGCCGTTCCAGTGAAGAGAATCACCAGACTCAGATTTCGGTCAGCACTGACCCAAAAGGTGGGGTCTGTCAAGAGAACTGAAGCAATAGCAGCTAGGCTAATGATCACTCCAACCCATAATGCAGTTCTAATTGAATTCCATCTAGATTTGGAGAAAACGCCGGTGATTATTCCAATCAAAAGCCACGTTAGAAGATATGGGATTGTATTTCTGGGATCAATAATTTCCAGTAATGTGAACCGCAGTCCCACACAGCCAGTGAGAATAAACTCCACGAATTGATAAGGTTCAGGGTATTGTAGGAGCTCTAGATTGGCAATTTGGGTGAGAAACAATGCTCCAATGATTGTAGCCAACAGGCCACCTAGCAGGTTTCTCACTACAATCTCTCCGTTTCACTTCATCCTAGTTGACCGAATGCATCCCGCTCTTAATGGTTTCCACTGTCGGGTCACAAACGAACCTATTAGAGGATAGTGATGTCAGGGAATATGTAGAGCCCGGTGTATATGCCACCACAAGCCTTTTCAGACCGCCGTTGGTCAGTATGTTGTCCAGCAGGTTTTCTTCAATCCTAATTGACAGTGAGGCGCATTTGAATGGCAAGCGATTTGGAACGAGCACTTTCGAAGCTCAGATTTGATGATCAAGTATTGGGATACTCGTTGATGACGAAAGCAGGTCGTCCATTCGTCAGCTTTTCGTTTCCGGATGAGCTCTTCCCTCGTGTGAAGGATAGCATTGGTCTCTATAAGACGGACTTGCGATTAATGACAATCGACACCGAGAAAGGCCTCGTGGTTCTCTCTCCTGTGGATGAGAATTGGATATTGACAGTTCTCTATGTCCCCGAGTTGCAGCTTGGTCTCGCCATCGCCAAAACAAAGAACGTCCTGAGATTACTTGAGGGAATTGAACTCCCTCCACCCCCTGATGAATTCGAGGAATCTGCTGAGAGCAACCTTCAGGTCTTGGAAAGCATTGCCTTGGAAGCTGCTTCCACAGAATCAGACACGGCAACAACAGAGCCCGGCTTGACCTCTGAATCCGAAGTAATTGAAGCTCCTCCTCCACTGGCCAAAGAAGCGATTGCAGCAAAGTCGCCAACCGATTTCACTGTTCAGTCGGATACTGTTCCATCAAGAGGGCCCACCTATTCCACTGCACTGTCCTTGGATTCTGACCTCTATACTGAGATGAAGAAAAACTACCGGAACTTCGGTTTTGATGTATTGATGCTGGTAGATGGAACCAAAGCAGTTGCTCAGATTGCAGACTCGATGTTTCAGCCAACTGAACGCGTTGCGGAGCTACTGAGATGGGCTGCAGCGAAGGGAATTGTCGATGTTCCGTCAGATGCGGAAGAAGCGCCAGACGCTGACAGCAAAGTGGGCAAATTTGTGAAATGTCCCATGTTTGACGGTGACTTCAGCAAAATCAAAGGGGCTGACGCTGATATCATAAAGCTATGTGATGGCAAGAAGACTACTGAGGAGATTGCCCAAGAAACTGGAACTCCTCATACGAAAGTCATCCAAGCTATTGCTCGTAACAAGAAACACGGAATCAAGATGATTGGTAAGACTATATGACCTTTCCGTGGAATGAGGTTCGAAGAATATGGCGAAACTTGAGAATCCCCTATTAGTAAGCCTATACTCTCAGTGGGTTGATAAGATCTTGGCTGAAACAAGCAACATCGAGGAAGCCAATGAGGAACTTCGAGTCTTGGGGCGGGAGATGGGCTCCCAAATATACCTCAGTACCGAAATTGCTGAGAAGACCAAGGACACAGTAATGACACGCGAAGATGTGTCAAAGCTTGTAGATACAATATTCCGGGTCCTGTTCAATAGGAAACCCACCGACGTTGACATGAAGAGTGCAAGAGGTTCAGTTAGAGTCACCGACAGGGACTGTATATGGTGCCAAGACATAACTCTTGAAGGGATGCGCGGATTTGGCTATTGTGAAGGGTTCAGTGGAATACTTGAAGCAATCCTTGAATTCAAGGGTGTTGACGTGAAGGTATTCCAGGAGCTCTGCAAAGCCACTGGCGCAGATGCCTGTACTTGGAATGTTAGGATATCCTAGTAAATCACAACAAAGCACTTAACAGCCGTCTGCATTTCGGTCCTTGGAGACGATATTATGTCCAAGTCGGATGATGTAATTCCCTGGTGGCAGGGCCGCCTAAAAGAAAGAGACCTTATGTCTGCCTTTTTCTCGAAGACATGGAACAAGATTGGGTCTCGCATTGCAGTCATGTTTCCGGATCGCGTTAAGGACCTCTACTACAGTGCAGGTCGCCTGGCAGGCCTTGAGGCACAACGCGAATACTTCAAGATTGGAAAGCAAAAACCACCTGGCGATTTCAAGGGAATTGTTGAGTTCATCAAGACAGCACTTAGCACTCTGATTGTACCCTTCGGCGATGTTGAGATTGAGAATCTCTACAAGCTTTTCTTGGATGAAGAGGCTGTTATCCGCATAAAGGATAATCCCTATGCCTCAGGATACGAGAGTGAAGAGCCATCATGCTATTTTCTACGGGGATTCATCGAAGCTGTTATGGAATACCTGACGGACTTCAACCGGATTCAGTATGAGAAGCTTGCTATTGTGGAAGACACTTGCATGTCGTCCAAGGATGACGCATGCAGATTCAAGATAACCCTATCATATCCGCCTCGAGGATAGGATTGATTAGTACAAGTCTTCATCATACATATCGTTTAACTAGGAACTTGTCTAGAAGGAAGTAATGGAGAGAAGGCTATGGTATCTACAAGAACACGCAGATTTCTACTAATCCTATCACTGCTGTTCATGCTATCCGGATTCGCCAGCTTTGCTCTCTCGGGATTTGGAAACACAGGCCAAGATTTGTATATTCAGGACCTATCTTGGGAAGACAGTTCGTTTTCACTTGCAATCCTCAATGGTACGACTAGTGGTGCATTAAGCGCAGCTGGCGGAACATTGGTCGCAATTCCCTGTGAGTTCAATGTGTCTCTCTCAGCAGGTGCAATCTTCGTCGCTCTCGGAACAATATCGGTGGAGAGAAGGAACGAACGAGTTCTCAAATTACGAGACAGAATAGTGGAGGAGGTCTCCCTGCGTCCAGGAATACATCTCAGAGAGCTGCATCGGCAACTTGGTTGCGCTATGGGCGCTCTTCAATATCATCTCAAAAACCTAGAGCGCGATGGGCTTGTAAAGTCTGTTCGGAATGGAAATGCACGTCACCTCTTCCTCGAGAGTTATTCTACCGACGACCAGGTTCTTCAATTGACTTCGCTCTCCACGAATCCCACAGTCAAGCTAATTCTATTGGAATGTCTGGCAAGAGGAAGAGTTACTCAAGCTGAACTCAGTAGAACACTATCAAGGGACAAGAGTCTTATCGCGTATTACGTTGGAGGACTTCTAAGGGCCGAAGTTCTAAACACAATCAGAGTATTTGGCAGAGAGCGACCACTCGTTCTAGCTGATTGGGCGCATACCGCCCTTATTGAAAACGGAATGTTAGTACATTAGCTGCTAAACCCCTATCCTTATCTTCACTACAATAACAGTCCGCATTGGGTCGTTTCTTGACCTACCAGCGATAATTACGAAAGAGCTGACATTGACAATGACTCACAATGATGCTTTAGGTGATGATATCCCTTACGATGAGGTCGAGGTTGAAGATGATGAAAAGGCCAAATTCGCTGTCCGCTTGATTGATGTTTCCAGAGCATATTCTATCGGGACTCGAGAAATTGAGGCCTTAAGGAATGTGAATCTGGAAGTGCGGCCGGGGGAGTTCATCGCTGTTTCTGGTCCATCAGGGTCGGGGAAGACTACATTGCTCAATGTGATAGGTGCAATAGATTATGTGACTTCGGGTCGTGTCTTCGTAATGGATGTCCCCATAGGAGATTATGACGAAACCTTCAGAGCAACATTCCGTCTTACAAACACCGGTTTCATTTTTCAGAGCTATAATCTTGTATCGACGTTGACTGCTCTAGAGAATGTGATGTTCCCAATGCAGCTTGCTGACCATCCAATTGATGTCCTTGAGCAAGAAGGCATGGATTTGCTGAAAATGGTTGAGTTGGAAGAGCGCGCGGACCACCTGCCATGGCAACTATCGTCAGGTGAACAGCAACGCGTGGCCATTGCTCGGGCAATGGCAAACGATCCACCGATTATTCTTGCTGACGAACCCACAGCAAATCTGGATAGTATGAGTGCTGAGATGGTTCGTGAACTTCTTCGTGAAGTGCACAGCAAGGGAAAGGCAGTCATTACAATGACACATGATCAGGAACTTATGAAGACAAGAGGAGCCCGACATCTTACTATGGAGAATGGAGTGTTGTCAAAGAATGTCTGAGCAAGACTATGCTTCAAAGGACCTGAAACGCAGACCGTTCAGAACAACCCTCATTCTGCTCTCCATGGTGAGCGTCGTTGCGGCCACCACGTTTCTATTCTTGTTCGGAAATGTTCTCCTTGATGTAACCGCTTATGTTACCTCTAGTGACACTGCATCCTCTCTGGGTGTTTTCTTGGAAACCTTCATCTGGGCTACTCTCATTCTCGTTCTCGTCCTAGGTGTCGTTGTTGTTTCCAGCACCATATCGATGGAGATGATTACTAGGAGGAAAGACATAGGGCTTATGAAAGCCGTTGGAACACTCATGGATACACTCTTTGATCATTTCATGGCACAAGCAGTAATGCTTCTTGGTGCTAGTGTTGTTCTTGGACTTGCTATTGGTACAATTATTTACCTAGCCGGGCTTTTCTGGCTAGCATCAACACTTCCAACACTAACATTCACACTAGAATTTCCAGTGCTGCAGGTTGTCTTGCTGGCTGCAATATATCTGATAGCTGGCTTCTTTGCCGCACAGAAACCTATCTATGATACAGTGCATGAATCCCCAATGGATGCTCTCAATCCCGAATTGGGGAACAGGGTGCGACGTGTTGGCTATCTCGATTCTTTTGGCCTCTCTTTCAAAATCGCGACAAAGGCATCTGGTCGAGCAATAAAGGGTTCTCGAAGAACACTTCTTTCATTGTTCCTTAGTATTTCATTGGCATCAATGCTCTGGATTGGTGGAGGCATCGTTGAAGCTACAACAGACGCATATATCATCAGATCAATGGGTTCTGATGTTGTTGCCATAGGTGACTCGGATTTGCTTGCGCAGTATTACACTGCATATTCGCTCACCGGATCTAAACTCAATGATTCATTTAACTTTGCGAGCGAATCATACGTAATTCCTTCTCAACTTATCACCGACTTGGAGGATTTGTCTGCTGTCAGACCGAGACCACCGGGTCCACGGTGCCGAGCTGAAAGGTGATGGCGTACCAGGTTGATCCCCAGATCAGGCA
>JBHLND010000414.1:0-2585 GCA_048937485.1 Promethearchaeota archaeon | reverse complement strand
GTGAAACGGTAGTGTCCAGATATCTCCATTTGCACCACTGTAGGAAGTTATGAACCGTCCTTCAGGATCGATAACTGCAATATCCCAAGATACGCCATCTCGTTGACATGAGATTGTAAGATGAACGAATTCTCGTCCACTAATGCCAAGTGTGCCGAAGTAGACGTAACCGGTTTCAACAAGGACTGGAGTGTGTTGACCGAATGCTAGGGAGAAGGTCCGGGTTTCAATAGTGGTATTAAGTTCAAATTCACTATCATCACTCGCACTGAAGTCAAAGAACTGAGGAAGCAACACTGGATTGCTAAAGGGACCATCGGGAAAGCCTTGGAAGGACCTCCACTGAAACGGTGGATTTGTATCCTCAGCTACTGAATCATCTGGCGATGCCCATCCACCACTGTCATATCTGTAGGTGGTATAATCGAGATCCTCATCTGGATGAATCCAACTTCTTGAAACAAATGCATCCGGATCCGGTTCCACATACAGGAAAGTGTGATTAGCTGGGCCTGATGAAAATGCTTGATTGATCTCAGCAACCACCATTTCAGCTTGTAGTGCCGAAACCGGAGCAACTAAAGTGCCTAGAAGAAAAGCAAACGAAACAATAATTCCTAAAACGGTTTTTCTTTTGACGTGCCTCATAGCACATCCTCACCTCGGAGCCATGAAGGAAACGAATCGTTATGAATCTACTCTGAATTTCATCCTCGTTTTGCGGCGGGATTATAGAAGGAGTTTGGCCCAACCGTCATTGTATCTTCGAAATCGCCCCTTCACATTGTCTTGACCTGCTTTAAACATTCATTGAGAAGACGGAGGCCATTGTGAACGACTTCTCTGAATTCATGACGATTCCTAAACTCGGAAAGAAACAACCGCCAGCCAGCCATGTAATAGTCTCGATAAAGACGCTCGATATCTGCAAGTCCCATTTCGCCCAATTTAGTGGCTATTTGGGTACGATTCCATGTCCATACTTCATACGGATTTTCATGGATTTGTGTGATTAGACGGACTGGCATAGGCGAAACTCTCCAGCAAATTCTACGAATCTGTGACCAGAAGTCAAAGCCGGCTCTGTCAACTACACTCATTGATACCTCCTTCAAGTATTCTTCAAGCTCTAGCACGTTTTCTTTGTCCCATTTCCGTGCATTCTCTACTGACGGAAATGGCATCCGCTTTGGCACTCCAATTACAGGATGAACATGCTCGATAATTGGAGGTATGAATCGCTCATTCTTCTGCATGAATTCATTCACATGAATGAGTTGGGATCTTGGAAAATGAAGTGGATCGGACTCCAGTTCGAAGAACCGCTCCTCAAACTTCCGTGACAAATCCATTGCATCTTCAAAAGGAAGCTCACTCTCGGCAAAGAACCAATCGTTATCCTTGAGACAAATGTGAATATCAACATCGCTTAGAACTGGAACATAGTCAATTGGAGAATCCCATTTCTTGCATGAGGATCCTTTTGAATAGACATAATCTATTCGATTCCCGAGTGTCTCGCGAAGCACGTCAGCCCAAGCTTGAATACACATTCTGACATCATGACGCGCGCTCTTGTGGAGTGACGGAAAATCAACCATAATTCAGCCCACCCCTCTTGGAGAGAATAGAAGCGCCTAATAACATGTGCCTCAGCCATACCCTTAATTGGACGATTGCAACGAAGAGTCTAATCAACTACTAAGGACCTGCTTCAATGACCCAGCCCAAATCAACCCAGCAACCACATTTGACAAATCCATCAATGCCAGGCCCGTATAGGATTGTGTTTGCAACAAGCTTTGGAGTTTTCCTTAGTGCTCTTGACGCCTCCATTGTGAATGTGTCACTACCCACAATGGCTGCAAGCCTAGGCGTTCAAATGACGGAGATTCAATGGGTTGTTTTGGCATACTTGCTAATCATGACCTCATTCATGCTACTCATGGGAAAATTTGGTGACAGGTTTGGGAAGACAAGGGTGTTCCAAGCAGGCATGATTCTCTTTATGATAGGGTCGTTATTCTGTGCATTTAGTCCGGGACTGCAGATTCTGATTGCATCTAGGATATTTCAGGCATTTGGGGCCAGCATGATGGCAGCCAACGGACTTGCTTTGGTAACATATTTCACCACCCCGCAAAATCGAGGAAGGGCGATAGGTCTCAACTCCATTGTTTTAGCGGCAGCTCTAGCCTTGGGACCTGTTCTAGGGGGCTTCTTAAGTCAGTTCTTTGGATGGGAAAGCATTTTCCTCATCAACCTTCCAATTGGAATAATTGGGCTCCTTACAGTTTGGTATGCAATTCCAGATACCGAGAGAGTACAGGAGATCAAGTTTGATACAATTGGTGCAGGTCTCTTCCTGACCTTTCTATCCACCCTAGTTTACACAGTGTCAGTAGCAGGCACGACCCCATTGCCCACCAATCTCCTGCTTATGGCCATTATTGTCATTTCATTCATAGGATTCGTCTTGAGAGAACACACGTTCATCGCACCAATTATCCCAACACGCGTACTTGCAGACCGACGAATTTCAACGAGTATTTTCTCAGCGCTTTTATCCTATATGGCAATGGTAC
>JBHLND010000079.1:0-10219 GCA_048937485.1 Promethearchaeota archaeon | reverse complement strand
ATAACCAACTAGCACGATTAAACATAACACGGCTATTCAATTGCTCCAATCTTGTTGAATTTCACATTGACCAAGGAGTGAGGATTATAGCCACATCAATGCCCAGTGAAGTAGATCCTAAGCATCCTCTAGTTCCACTTGTTGGCCTTGAAAGGTAGCATACAGGCAAGCCTAATAGCCCAGGCCATCCGTTCTCGCCGCCCAAATAGTTCACACCTGAGTTGGTAGGAATGATTGAGCTCTGGCGAGAAGATTGGATTGCCATAGTGGTGATTGTCCTCGCTGGTGCCGTTGTGCTTGCACGGAACGCAGTGATAGCTTCAATCATTCCACTTTTGGACCCGACTGTCTTCGATTGGATCGATGGAATGAATCAGGAAATCACTCTTTCATATCTTGGCTATGCACCTAATGCATATCGGATTCACGTAGTAATCATGGTTGCCATCTTTAATGCAGGTCTCTCGATTCTTCTCTCAATCTACGATACTGCTGTTCTTTTTGGCATTCCTGCAGTTCTTGGCATCTACTTTCTCATCAGACCAACAGGAAAAGACTACAGACGCCTTTTGCGGGCACTCTTCTTCTGCGTTGTGGTTGTTGTCCTGCCAAACTATCTAGCGTTCGCGGTTCTTACTCTAGCAATAAGATACTCTGATAGGAAAGAGAGTGTTCTACTCCTCATCCCGCTAGCCTTATTCCGGGAGGTTCTTGCTTTCATTGCTCTAGGGTACTATCTACTTGCAGACAAACATCGACGCGATGCAATCATAGGGTTCGCATTAGCTGCTTTGGCATACGCGGCAGTTCGGTACCTGATTGTTGGGGATCTTGGATATCCTCCCGGACACGCACCATTCATCACTCTAACATACACCTTCCAAATTCTGATTGAAACTCCACTCTATGCACTCTACGCCACTGCGCTGTTTGCGCCAATGGTTGTGATGCTCTACAAGAATACTCAGAGCAGCTTTGATGCAAGATTGCTTTTATGGACTGGAATACCCAATTTTGTCTTTGCCCTCTTCTTTGAGCCGCAATTATGGCTACCAGTGATTATCATATCAACAATGCATCGAAAGCTGCAGAAGCAAGAAAAAGCGAATCAGAAGGAGTCTATTCCCTAGAATTAGCCCAACCATTGTGGCGAGGGTAGAACATCCACCAATTGAGAGCGCGAGGTTCAGCGCGTACTTTCACTCCACAGGCCTTATTGGCGCAGACATGCTTCCCCTTTGGCCAGGGAGTGCCGCAGATTGGACAAAAACAGACGAGTTGAAGGACTTCGCTCTCTGTGAGTCTATCAGGATTGGGAGAGATGCGATAGTCGAAATCCATACTTCTCTCTGAGGAATCAGATAATATAGGTCTGGTGTGAGGAACAGGTCCAATTTGGGACCCTTCTTTTGAAGAATATCAGTCAGAATTCAGAGCGATTGGAGATGCAGGTTCATTGCCGATTCTCAAGAATGAAAGAGAAGAAGCCCTTGAATAGAGCTGAATGATCTCCAATGCAGACGATATGATGGTTTGCCAGGGAGTTGTTTAGGAAGTAGTCTACCGAAGCATCGAGTTCAACTCTAATCTGGGTGCGACAACTAGACTCGCTTTCGAGATTTTCAATCAAGGTTCCGCCTGACACCCAGAATTTGGAAAGGTCCTCTCCGAAGATTTTCATAACAGTGACTCTCTGAGGTTTGATCTTACCTCTAATTGAAACGCTCATTCCGGTTTCGAAGTGGGTCATGACCTCATATGACTCTACTAGGCCTGTTGGGATTGTACAGTGAACAAATACAGCGCTATTTTGCTCCGGGTCAATATGTGCCACATTGGCCATGAATGCAGGGGAATGAGTTAGCAGTTTGGCCAGAAGTAGCGTGAACGTCGACGGAATATCACCTTCACAGCCTGCAACCAATCCTTCTTGGTCATTTAGAAAAGATAGTGCATGGCACCCAGATATGGAAGTTCGTTGAAGGAGTGTAAAGCACTCAACTGAAATGGCCGCTAAGTTCCTATCTCTTACGAATCTGGCTAGATTTTGAGTCACAAGGCCAGCCTTTGTAATGTCATCTTCCGGAATATGAAGACACTCAGATTCTCGAATAAACCTCTCAAGTCGGGTGCTGAATTCAGGCTCCAACTCGCCCTCTAGATTGTCCGCAAAGTCTTCCATTGAATAGTCCTTGAACCTAAGTCCCCAACGCATTTCAACCGCATTCCGTTCTATCCCAGAAGCAATTAGCCAGGATGAGGGTTTGCCCAATATGCCCATTGTGCTGCCTTGAATTTGAGCCTCAACAACGGAATACTCAACCCAATCCCCAATTCGCTTCAGCAAGTCCGAAAGAGATGCATGAATGATTCGTGCCTTTAGCCCCTTGCTTGCGATGTATGCACGCGTTTCCATTGCAGCAGGAAGCGAGTTCCGCTCGTCATAGCTTAACAGAATAATAGGGGGATGAACTCCAACCTCTTTCAAGAAATCCGCAATTAGGTTCTCAGTACCGCCCGTTCCAACGAAGACAAAATTCCGTTGCATCAAATGTATGGGTTCCATTCTGCAGAGTGTAATGAATTGGCTGGGTTCAAACACATTTGCTCCTGTTTCTTTCAGTGACTTCCATAATTCAGTGACAACTGCCTCTTCTGCAATGGGGGAAAAAATTGGAATTATGTTAACGGGCATGCCGCTCCACTTGAACAAAGGCCCCATATTTCTTTGGGAAGAGTGCCTACTTGGAAGGTAGCTTGAGCCATTTTGCACAGAGGGCTTTCAGGCAAGAACCGAGCTGATCCCACAGATCCTGTTCATTTGGACTGATAGTCACCAGTTTGTTGAGCAAGAGCATCTCTTCTTCCAGGGCGCCTCTTTTTCGATAGAGTGTAACAAGTTCCTTCATGACTACTACATTGGAGGGGTCAAGCTCATGCGACATTCGGTAAGCACGCTCTGCTTCCGTTCTATCATTGGTGAGCCTGAAAAGATCCCCCCATATACGCCAGGTCCATGCATTGCCAGTATCAATCTCCAGCGATTTTTCAATTGCATCCTGAGCAGAATTCAATTCACCATTCATCATGTGAACCAAAGCCAATGCATTCCAAAGTGTGGGGTTCTCCGGCTCAAGCATCATCGACCTAAGGCAGGCATGTTCAGGACTCTCGTCCGCCTGTGTTCTCTGCAAGACTTCATTCATATGACCAGTTAGGTTGTCGCTCTCTGACTCTGACATTTTTCCTGACCTCGACGTCATGGACCGTTATAGACCATCCTAGTCCATGTTGTCACATCGAGCAGCCGCAAATCCACTCTCGATCTAGCCCTTTTCCCTCTGCGGTTCTTGTCTTGACCCTTGGTCTTATTCAACATCTGCTTGCTGCCTCGTATAGCGCCTCTAAGGCTGCTACGGGAACAATGTTCGTTTGAAAAGCACTAAGTCTTCTGCAAGAACCTTATGAGAGGTCATACAGTTCCAAGGTTTATTTTAGGAGATATAAACGGCCCCGAATTCATACAGAGCGCTTTTACTCTTTATATTTGGCAAAATACGATTATGGGTAATATTTTGCTCTCTTGATGGTGTTTGTTTTATCATGGTGCCTCTCCAGGGAGCAAGTTCGAGCCGAGGCCCCTAGCTCCTCAAATCACGTCCAATTACCACAACAATCAAGACAACCAAGATTACTGCACTTCCACCAAGAATCCAAGTGAGGTCAAGCTCCTCCGGGAGATTGTTTGTGGTTGTTGTGTCTGGTGGGGGATTCCAAACAGTCGGCGTAGTGGTGGTTGTCGTGGTTGTAGTTGTGGTCGAGGGAAACGTTACATCCCCACTCACGGTTTCATAGGTCAGAATTTCAAACGAAAAGGAATCCATGGCATACGACTCTGTCGGGTATGCAATGATGGTGAGCTCTTCACCTGCAACCCAAGGAGTCCATTCGTTTCGCAAATCTACATCCTTGTACTCTATCACAACGCGGCCAAATGAGTCCAAGATAGAGAATTGGTCCCATACAGGAGAGAGAAGAGATGCAAACTGAGCCCTAATCATCGAAGCTCCTGCATGCTCGATTGTCCATGACAAAGGCAGTGGAACATCTTCACCTGTTTCGCTTACAATAAGCGCTGAATCCAAACTGTGGGACATGCTTTCTTCAGGTGTTGCCAGCAATTTCTCAATCCAATAGAGCTCTTCACCATCAATGGTTATTCTAAAGGAGGCATAATTCATTCCGGAGTACCAATAGCCAACGAAGAAGGAATCTGTAAAGAAGTTTGCATCTTCCTGAATCATGTGACTCCAGCTTGCTCCATCGTGGAACCACACACTACTCGGGGATTCTCTCTCCGAATCATCAACTGAGAACACAAGTTCCGCGTGAGATCCATAGTCATATCCAGTTATGGCAAGACTGCCAGTTATGAGACGGTCATCACTTTCTATGGTCACATTCTCGAGTGCCGTAGGCATGCCTGCACTGAGAACCTCATGTCCAGTGCTTGTGACAAGGACGGTGTCCTCCACTCGAACCGCCCAGCCGTCGTTCGTGTAGATGCCGGGCTCAATGGCCAAGACCATGCCTTCGTCCAATGAAACTCCGGCGTTGGTTGCACCAAGAGTGGGATATGCGTGAACCCATTCTGCAACACCGTGACCCCAATACGTGAGAGTCGTTATACCGGGCCGCCCAATATAATCAGACAAAGAAGCAGTGTGAATACCATCAAGCTCTCCAACTGTCACTCCAGGAGCAATTGCTTCGATGATGGCCTCTTCAGCTGCAACCACCGCGTCATATGCATCCAACATCTCTGTTGTCGCTCCTTCAAAGAAGAATGTACGAGTGACATCTGAACAGTGGCCATTGACACGACATCCAGCATCGATCATCACAATGGGTTCTGTTTCAGGATTGATGACGTGTGTCTTATCGTCGTGTGGATTCCCATGGCCCTGTTCAAGCTCAACTCCGGACATAGTGAGAGTTGGAAAACTAAGACGTGCATCTGCCCCCTCCAAACGCATGACTCGCTCGATAAAATCGGAAACCTCCTGTTGCGTGATGGACTCGTCATATGTTCGCCTTAGCATGTTTCTGGCTTGCAATAGTGCTGTTGCGGTTATTTCAGCAGGATCCCGAGCGTCATCGGTTGGTGTTAAAAGTGATTCAGAAACCCCTTGTACTGGATGTGCAGCAGCTATGAATAAACCTGATGAGATGAAGAGAAAAATCATTGCTATTGCAAGTCTTTGAATCAAAAGCCTATGCCGCATTACGCCTCATCAGGCTATGTGTAATTGCCTCCTTATCAAGAATTCTGAACATGCACGGTGAGTGCTGTCCCGAAGTGACATACCGCGTCCGACCCTCTCCGATCACCTCAAGTCACGAGCAACTACTACGACAATAATCGCCGCCAGAGCAACTGCGCCTGCTATGTAGACAGCTGTCAGGTCAATCTCCTCCGGGAGATTGTTTGTAGTGGTTGTATTGGGAGGTGGTGTCCAAGCTGAAGGAACTGTTGAAGTCGTTGTTGTAGTAATCGAGGTGGTAAGCAAATTCACGATTTCATATGAGTCAACCGTGAATGAGAAAGAATCCATGCCGGAGGATTCGGTGGGATATGCGATGATTCTGAGCTCCTCGCCAGCAATCCATGGGCTCCAGACATCAACCATGTTGACATCCTTGTATTCAATCACAACACGACCGTACCCATCTAGGATTGAGAATTGGTCCCAGACAGGAGAAACCAGTGAGCTAAAATGGGCACGAATCATAGATGCGCCTGAATGCTCCACAGTCCATGATACTGGCGAAAACACGTCATCACCGGTTTCACTCACTACTATCGCGGGGTCAAGCGCGTGAGCTATCGATTCACTGGGTGTTGCCACTAGTTCTTCCAGCCAATAGTATTCCCTTCCATCCAGTTGAAACCAGAAGGCTGCATGAAGTATCTCTGAGTACAAGTAGCCAACAGTGAAGGATCTTGTGAATAAGTTGGCTTCATGTTGAACCATATCGACCCAAAGATAGCCATTGAAGAATCTTATCAAATCGGGAACACGTGAATCTGAATCATCGACAGTTAATGATAGACTAGTCATTGATTCATATTCATATCCTATCACATCGAGATCCACTGTTACTAGTGGGTCATCAGTAGTAATTGTCACATCCTCAATTGCTTTTGGCATTGATGAACTGAGAACCTCGTGTCCTGTAGCGGTTACAAGGACGGTGTCCTCGACTCGCACAGCCCAGCCATCATCTGAATATATGCCCGGTTCAATCGCTAGGACCATTCCCTCGGACAGTGATCCTTGGCTACTTGTGGAGAGATAAGGCCCCTGATGAACCCAATCTCCTAGTCCATGGCCCCAGTATTCGAGAGTCGTTATGCCGGGTTCACCAATGTAGTCGTTTAGATGCGATATGTAAATGCCAGCTAGCTCCATGAGTTCAGTGCCGGGTCCTATGGCATCAATTATTGCTTCTTCTGCTGCAATCACAGCAGCATAAGCATCAAGCATCTCGGCCGTAGCACCCTCAAAAAGGAATGTTCGAGTCACATCAGAACAGTGACCATTAACGCGACTACCCATGTCAATCATCACAATAGGTTCAGCCGCAGGATTGACCACGTGCGTATCATCGTCATGGGGGTTTCCATGAGGTTCCACCATCTCCGATCCAGACATGACCAATGTTGGAAAACTTAGCCGTGCATCTGCCCCCTCCAAGCGCATGACTTGCTCTACGTAGTCGCAAACATCCTGCTGTGTAAATGATTCATTGTATGCTCGTCGAAGAAAATTCTTTGCATGCATGAATGCAGTCGCAGTAATCTCACTGGCATCTTCAGCATCCGATAGAGTTGACAATCTGAAGGAATCAGACAGGCCTGAAACAGGGTGTGCAGCACTGATGGCCAAGCTTCCAGAGAGGAAGAGAAACATCATGACAACTGCGACTCTTTGGTTCAAAGGCAGGCGTTGCATTGTGACCCGATTTTTGGGGACAATCTCCCCCTTATCAAGAATTCCCAACATGCATAGAGTGTTCACTATAGTTAATTTTAAATGGATTTGAACATAAAGCAAACCGATTGATCATGAGCACAGTTAGTGAAGCAATCCAATGTGGGCTTTGTGGAATGAATTTTGATACAGAGCGTAGGAAGACAGAACATGTACAGAAGGAGCATACTAGTCCGAACTCCTGGAAGACGAGAGCACTAAGTTGGGCTGGCAAGATGCTTGCCTAGCTGACCAGCATCCTTCTTTTCGTCTTGAGTTCTAGTTGCACTTATCTGCAGTCGCACGCAGGTAGGTTTGGCGAATTGCTATGAGTCAGAAACATCACAAGTTCGACCATTCGATAGTGATGAGCTACGCACAGTACTTTCGAACTATGTTTAGCAGAACCATCAGCATGCTTCGAGAATTCGAATCCGCGTTTGGGAAAGAAGAGGTTGAGAGGGTTCTCACTGCATGGTCTGAAAAGATGGGAGCGGCTATGGCTCCGTCAGACATTACGAGTTTTTCCGAATTCAAAGATTACTGGAAATCCACACTTGCTTCTGAGGACTGGTCAAAGATATTGACTTGCTCTTTTCCTAAGGAAACTGAAACAGAGCTTGGATGCAAGTACACAGAGTGTCTGTGGGCAAAGACAATGAAGGATTTGGATGCTACTGACCTCGGGCATGTCATGTTCTGCCAGCCCGATTTTACAATGGCGAAGGCTATGAATCCCAAGCTAACACTGGAAAGAACAAAGACTCTCATGGAAGGACATGATTTCTGCGATCATACCTACTCATGGGAAGAATAAGGGAGGGAGCCAAAAGGCTCCTAAACTATTCATTGGTACAGATCCAATTTCCAATCAAAATTGGGAACGATTTCTTTGTGTCAGTGTGTTATACTCACGATTTGGAAACCACTTGAATCTAGTACCATTTGTAATATAGTGTGCAAATGCTTCCTTGCACAATCTGACTTCTTCTTTGTTCAATTCTCGCTTCGATTTTCGTTTCCTTTTCTGTGATACACCTGCTGACAATCTAACTTACCTCCTGCCTGAGGAAATGGAGTCCTCTCCCCGAGAGGACCACAGAAGAATTAGTAGACATCACGAGGAAGAGGACACTTGCACTAGTTCCCACTAAAGGGGAACCAATACGAGTTTGTTTTTCCTCTTGGCATCGTTGTCAAGAAATGCTCGGGAAAATTCGAATTTAAGATGCTAGGTGTATCTAGATACACAAGGATTGCGTTGATTTTTGGTCTCATATATGAGTAGGACCACTGTATCTGTACCGAGTTTGAAAACCGAGTCGAGCTCGGAAGAGCTGTTGATGCGTCTTCGGACCTATCACCAGCTCACTTTGTTTCTTTGCTTGCCGGGATTTTCAACCGGAGGAAGTAAAACTGGAAGGAAATAAGGCGGCTCCCTTCGAACTTGCCTAGAAATCCCCTTCCTCATCTGCGGACTTCTTGACACCGACACAGAGGGAGGAATACTCTATCAGTTTCCATTGTCCAGACTTGTTCCTAGCAACTTGGACTGGTCGTGGAGAATCGGCACCCCCGCAATCAATGAATACTTTGAACTTGTCCTTGCCAAGCTCCTGCTCACGAACAACCTTCATCTCCAAGCGACTGCTGTCGATTTCATAGTTATTCTCTGGAGTACCCCCTACGTAGGAACGTGCAATGTTCTTGTTCTTGGCGAATTGATTCACATAGTACCCAGCGCCGCGCGGGTTCAGTTTGAGACCGGATGGAGAGATACCATCCTCCAAGGAGTCTTTCTTGGAAACCACGACTGTCATCATGGCATCGGCGAGATTCTTATCCCTCTCGATATTCAACGCTGCAATCATATAATACATGATTGATTCATGTCGATCGCTGGCATCTCTCTCCCACGAGGATTTGAATTTGCTGAAGTCATTGATTATGGATTTTGTGACTGTCTGTCCCACTCTTAATCACCGTTCATCCCTTCTCATCTCTAAAGAAAAGGATTCGGGTATCAGTGGGTAAATGAAACCCATGTTAACGTCTGGCCAACTTGAAGACTACGGCAACAACAAGCAGTACAACTAATCCAAGGAGAATCAGGAAGGTCATTGGAAAGTCACCATCTGTTGTTGTGGTCGTTGTTGAATCCGATACAATCAATGTTTCCTCAATAGTGCCACCTTGAACACATTCTGCCCATACTCTCAGCTCATCACCATTTGCAGCTGTGATGCTGATTGTATCACTGGCTGTCGTTGTGCTCGCTTGACTTGTGTAAAGTCGTGAGGCAACCTTGACATCGTTATTGTAGACTGTGATGTTTTCGATATAATGAGAAGATGGATCCGTAACAGAATGTGAAATGGTCACAGTCAAGATTTGCGTGCTGAACTCATATTGAAGAGTCATGCTTGCCGGATTGTGTGCCGCCACTAGAAGCGGTGAATAAACCATGGCTAGCAAGACAATCGTACTTGCCAATAGTGCTAACTTCTTGCCTGAATTCGCCTTCGTCAATGTCAAACAGTCCTCAGCAATGTTTGAATTGATTTAAGAATATGAGTCTTTGGAAAAGCATCATGGTGGGTTTGGGAGACCAGAGCTAGGTATCGAATACCTTGAGAGTATATCATCGAAAACTTGATTCAGCCGTACTTCTGCATCTTCAGGTAACTCGCGAGGGGAATGTAACCTCAATAGCTCCAAAGCAGTCTCATGTGCTCGAGTTGCAGTGTCTTTCGAACCACCCTCTCTCCATGAATCTAATGTGAGTCTATTGATAACGCCTGAAGGAAAATGATGCTCCTTTCTGACATGGCTACGAGTATGCTTCTGTGTTAGAAACTGACCACCCGGCCCTACATCCTTGACCAACCTCGCAATGTCTTCCAAACCCTGAATGTCCACCCCATCAATCAACCGATATGCAGAAGCACATATCTCATCGTCAAGGACAAGTTTCTCCAAGGATTGGCAGTTTATGCTTGCCAGCATTCCTGGACCGGATACAACATTGACCCGGGCTAATGCGGCCAGGATGAAACCCAAACCTGACTCAAATCCGCTTTGTGCATCTACGATATGGGAATCGCTATTACCCAAATAGGCATGAGTTGGAATCTTGTAGAATTTTCCCATAGAAGCTGAGGCACATGCGATTATCGCTGCCTCTA
>JBHLND010000078.1:0-10233 GCA_048937485.1 Promethearchaeota archaeon | reverse complement strand
TAGTTTCCAGAAGAGGCGATACCGCGTGGTTCTCAGCCATTGTAGATGATGAAGGAGAATTCGATGGAGAACCGTGGGGGGCGAAGGATATTCGATGGACAGGCGTTCTTGAGAAGAGGGATGGGAGCTGGAGAATATGTCAACAGCATATGTCAGATGCCAATGATAGACTATGACAGCGTCAATCAGCAAACTTCATTATGCCCAATATTTCAAGCTACATATTTGCTCCAATGAACCATCTCATATCACACACCTGATCACCGTCTGACTGAGTGTGTTCTCTCCCCTCAGCTGGCACGGCTGCGTCCAAGCTTCTAGGCTATGTCATTCAAGCAGGCTCAAACCGTTTCATTTCCGAAGACCATTCCTAGATTATAATAGAGATCTCCAGAAGATCAACAAAGAATGAATTTAGCTCATTGAATGAGCATCGCATACTCCTCTCCTCCACTATCCTTAAAGCAGATGAAAAGAATAATAGATTGGAGAGGGAGATTGAGCCCGCAGAGTCAACTAGACCTACCCGGTACACAATCAAGTATTCCTTTATTTTCCGGAGCTTTCTATGAGGGATACTATATCGCCGGTTTTGCATGGGGCATTGTTTTGCAGCTTATTCTGTACATAATCCACATTACCATTGACATCTTCCAATGGTTGATAATGACAATCGTGGCTGGTCTATTCGCTCACTTTTTCGTTTTAGTTATGAAGAAAAGGCGATTCTATAATCCCGTTTCAAATCAGGCCATCACAGCTCTTTTTGAAGATGTCAAGAGAGACCTTGGAAGTGGGGAAGGAATCGAACTCTGGTATCGTACTATAGATAGAGGAGTTTTCTTATCCACGAGCAATCTTCTCTTCAAGGCTATTCTTCTCTCTGAGAGTACGATTGCAGATGTCCTTGAGAAAGAGGATAAAGGCAGGATCCTGCTTGCGAGAGAGGTCCTGCTGATTGAACGATTGAGTCCACTAAGCCGACTGGCAATTGCGCTACTTGCATTCGTCCTCTCTTCCTTCTTTGAGAGCATGTCATTTGGGGGAGCTTTGACATACATTTCATTCTCCTTGGCTCCGAATGTATTAGCCGTCGGCATCATAGGTGTGCTCATGGCAGCTGCTTCAATCTCCTATATACAATCTAAATCGGTGAATAAGATTGATCAGTTGCTAGAAGATTCATATGGACAGCCACCCGCTGCGGCGATGATTGAAGTATTGACCGGATTCAGAATCTCGGAAGAGATGATTGAAGAGGCCAAGAGGGAGGAGGAGGAAACACCTAGCAGGAGCCGCGCCGCTCTGAAACAAGGCATGGTTGGTGCTCTTGTCGCCTTCTTTGTAGCTTTCTCTGTCATGTTCTTCCTCTTTTCAAGATATCGCCTTTTCATGACATTTGCAGTTGTGATATCCGCAATAGTTGGTTTTGGAGCATTTGTAATAATTTTCATGACCAGCTCAATGTGGTTCCTCATCAAACCCACTGGATCGAGAAGCACTGAGTACGACATTCAAGTTCCCTTTGCTGCAGATGTCCAAGGGTTCCTCAATCAATTCCTAGATGACGAGCGGACCGCTGTGATAGCCACCAAATTGCCGTTTCATGAAGAATACGGCTTTGTGATTGCCCGGCTACAGGACAACTATCAGGAAAAGACGCTCTTCTCATTAATGCCCCAGATACTCAAGGACATCAATGATGTGGAACTTGCAGGCTCATTAATTCTGTCAGAGATTTGGCGCAAGGACATCGAGAAGCGTTACAACCGATTCAGCTATGCTTCGGTTGGCGCTGCAATAATCTTCCTAATTTCTAGCATCTCTATCTCACTCATGCTTTTTGGATTTGAGGAGTTCTTTGCCATATTCCTTCCAATTCTTGGGCTATACACAATTGTGGCAATTATCCCCTCAACCTTAGCAGCTTACTGGAAACGGACTGCAGAAATCAGATCTGATGTGAGAGTAGCAAAAGCATGTCCTAGATTCATTGAAGCACTTCAGATTCTCACAGACAAACATCACACACTTCCATTTGGCACGACATCATACCAAACGCGATTGGAGCGAATTGACAAGGTTCTCGAACCAGTGCGCGAATATCGATACAAGAACTCAAGAAATGGATTTGATTAAATACCTCTGTGCATGTAAATCCACCCAATGCGGGCTGTCGAGGGAATTGCGTTGCATATAGGTACTTCACATGAAACTCCACTCTGCAATTCAAGTGATGTTCCAAGAAAGACTCAGACTTGATTTTCAGTAGCCTGCCTTTTCCCATCCAGCCACCAAGCAGCCAGAGCAAAAACCGCGTACAGTAATTCTGACATTATCACTACTGTAGGCACATCTGGGAAAGTCATGAATGGCGTCAATATGGCGATGCCCGCAAGCACAATCATGAAGGCATACATTCCATACTTACCTACAGGTCCTTCTCCTGCGGATGTCGACCGGATGTATATCCAACAGCCAAGAAGAAGAATGGCAAGTTCTGATGCGACAGTAGCAATGATGCTGTTCCAAAGCCCTAGTCCAATCTTTATGTCAAACCCAGGAACTAGGACAAGATCAGGAGTGTGGACAATAAAGTCCAAGATGAAGTGCGAAAACACAGCCACACTCAGAACAAGCGCGGCTCTTTGCTTATCAGGAATGTCACCCAAGCTCTTCAGAGGGATGAACCGAACCACAAGATATGCAGCAACGGTCCATGCAAGCGCTCCAACAAGGCTATGGGTAATTGGATAATTATAGAGCTCGAAGGGACTGGCTTCCGTAAAACCCGGTATTATCCTCAGCTGTTCAATCCCTGGTGGAATAAGAATGAAGAACGCTATATCTGCAATTTGAGCAGCAATGAATAGAAAGCCAAGCGACGTTCTGGGAGCATATTTCTTCAGGGCTAATGCAATGCCGTAATGTCCAATGAACACGGATCTCACACTTCTGAGCATAGGCTCAAACCATAAGTAGAGTAGAATCGGGAATTTGAATCTTCTCGTTTCTTTTCCGTTGACCGTTGCTTCTACATCCTTTGCATGAGTCGCAAATTCCTGTATTCACGGTGAGCAAGCAGAGTTAACTGGTTTCCAATCAATGGGAATCAATAGAGGTGAGAACCAGAATTGAAAGAGCGCAGAAAGCAGCCACCAATTCGCGTCTTGGTGCCTGTGACATTCGTACTCTTCTCGGCTGTTTCCATAATCATCATCTATGTTCTTTCTCTTCCCTGGAATCTTCCAATTCATTTTCTCCTGTCCGTTGGAACTGGACTCGTGCTGCTAGCTACGGGTTTTCCGCTCATCATACTCACTCTCAGAAGCCTCAGTTTGAATAGAGCCTTTGGTGATGAACTATACCTGGCCAGCGAACAGAGCAAATTAATTACAACTGGGCCATACGCCTATACCAGAAATCCCCTATATCTCTCCGCCACAATCCTCTTCATAGGCTGGACTCTTCTTCTAAGATACACGTTTCTGCTACTGGTTACGGTGATGTATCTCTTCTTGTTTCGATTTGCTGCCAAGTGGGAGGAGGAAGAGCTTGCTGAAAGATTCGGAGAGGAGTACCTTTCATACAAGAAGAGAGTTCCTTTCTTCATTCCAAGAATCCGTCGAGCATGATTAGGCACTAGAACTAGTACTTCGTTTTAGGCGACTGAGGAACCGTCTTTTAATGTCAAGAGCCGCTCTCTGCCTCCCTATTCCAGAGATAGCAGGCACTCCTGGCAAAAGGATGCGGGCTTTCTATCGGTATCAAAGAGGGAGTTTGAGAACTGCATCACGCAGTGATTTGTGCAGTGACGAAGCCCCAATACGTGCCCAAGTTCATGAACGACCTCTTTCGACGCACGTTCGAAGAACAAGGAGTCATCGTCAGGAAGACCATAGGAGGGCCGGCGAAGTCTAGGGAGTGCAACAATGGCATTGCCGCCGAACTGAGCGGTTCCGAAAATGAAGTTGAGACTAGGAGCAAACAAATCAAGATCAACTAGGCCAAGGGCGTGAGCGGAGCTATGCGTGTGCTTTTCAAGCATCTCTAAAAAGGGTCTGGCACTATACTGCCGGCGAGTCTTCACATACGATCTCTCTGGAATAGCGAGGTCTTCCGGATGGAGCGAGATATCCGCGAAATAGCGCGTGAGACGATCTCGGTTTGTGTCTATGAGCCTGCTTACCATCTCTCGAGATGTTCCCTTGAAGCTAAAGACTCGCAATGAACCTGCTCTCAATGCTCAATAGCCTTCTTTTCAGAATAATCCCGGACAAACGCTTCCTAGTCTGTTCTCTCTATTACTTTTTCTCTTCCTCCGACTTCTCTACTTGTTCTGTCCCTCCATTTTTCTTCTATTTTCACGAAGATTGGTGGATAAGTGCCTCTGAGTGTGTATATCCGTGCAAGTGGCCTTGGGGGTGCAGTTGGTGAAGGAATTGATACGTGCTCGGAGTGGTGCAATATTGGAGATTAGTCCTTAACCGCCCAAAACTCCACTAGTCCTGGGAACGTTTCGAACGCACCACAGGTTGTGAACATACTCTCAATCACTGAGCCCACATCATTGCCCTCTACTACCCCCAGATCTGGGAACAGATGAACCGATGTTACTCTGATGAAATCGCCTAGAGTGGGCTTTTCGGGCTCATCGAAGAATACGAATGGCGCGGTAATCCTCATTGTACCGCCTGGCAATAACACACGTTTGCACTCAGCAACTACTCTTGGCAAGACTTGACGTTCTGGTACTCCGCTAACCCACACCTCTGCAAAGGCATCATTCGAAGCTGGGATATCATGAATTCCTCCCTGCAAATGTCTGTGCTTGATATTTGCCCGTTTGACCACCTCGTTGTCCCCAATGATATGAAGGCGTGCTCCCTCACACCTCCTGGCCAAGAAACGAATCAGTTCAAGCTCATTCATTGTTATTCTAGGATGCGCTGTGAATAGGAAGTCCCCCTCTACAGTCTTCTCTACAAGACTGTCAAGTGAGTCATAGACCCCAGCTGATGTCTGATGCCGGTAAGCGTCATAGAAGTGCAACACAACCTCGATGGCCTCCTTGAGGACTCTTCGAAGTCGACCCTCACCACGAGGACCAAGTGTATAGACTCGACGATGCGGGCCATGTGGGCCGGGTTGCTTTTCGCTCGCAATAAGTCCTCTCGATTCCATATCATGCAACCAGCGATATAGGGTTGTCAATTGAATCCTCCCTGCATCCTCTGGCAATACCCTCAGCAAGTCATATCCGTGGCATGCGTTCTTGTCTAAGGCCAGCAGAATCCGGTCTTCAATCCAAGGTCTTGAAACGCTCAAGCTATATGCAACTCCACCTATAGCCATAGGTGGATACAGCTTTAATACATTCCCATGAGTTGCTTAAACTGGTGATGCAATAATGAAATGTGTATCATGTGGAATGCCAATGGCCAAACCCGAAGAGTTTGGTGGTCACAAAGTCGGTAACAAGAGCTGCGTGTACTGCAGCGATTCAGAAGGTAAGCTCAAGCCGAAGAATGAAGTAAGGGAAGGTATGGTCAACTTCTGGATGCAACGTGAGAAAATAGATCGGGCGACTGCAGAGAAGAAGACTGATGAATACATGGATTCGATGCCTGCGTGGAAGGCATGACCCCTGCATAGGTGACAAATTCAGCTTCATTAATCTAGGATCGGCTTGTCCCTGAAGTAGCCCTGAAACAGCAGGATGACTACAGGCCAGGTTCCAATTACATCCAGCACACTAAATGGCAAAAGGAAGAAGACCGCCACAAGAGTGATGCCTGAAACGAACAACGCCATCCAAACTCCTTTGGCCTTGTTTTTGAATATCCAGTAGGCCGACAATAGCCTTAGACTTGTGAAGAACCAGAAGATTGGAATGAAGAGGATAGGAAGATTCTCTAGCATAGCAGCAATCTCTGGATTTCCATATACAAATGGAAGATAGAAGTTCGGTATCAAATTGGCTGCAATCAATACTATAGCAGCTGAATCTGTGAGTTCTATAAGGCCATAGATGAGCTGCATTATTGCTGCCACGTATAGAGAGCGGTTTTGCCTAATTGCAGGATCAATGCCTATCATTGCTCAATCCTCCTCTTTCTGTTTCTTTTTTCTCTTGGGGAAGTACATTCCAACTCTCTCTCTGTATTCAACATAGGGTTGGCCGTACCTCAGAATCAAGTCACGTTCCTCAATCACTGTCATATAGTAGAAGATTGGAAACCAGATGAATCCAAAGAGGAACAAGAATGTACGATTAAAGACCAGCGCAACAATGATGGCAACCCAAACCTCCCCCCACGCTTGTGGATGCCGTATCGTGTTGTAAATCCCCCCGTACATCTTATGCTCTTTCTTGGGGCTCAATGTTTCAGCTCCAGCTGCTTTGACCCCTATTCCCATAATTGCGAAAGATGGTATCGCTATGATGACAGCAGTGATTATTGATATGGAGTAGTCCCACGGAAGCTCATTTGGGAGTGGGAGCGGAAGTGGATAGAACACATAGATCACACATGATATGAAGAATAACGCAAAAGGAATGGACGCATAGACTCGGTACTGCTCACACTTTTCATATGCTATCTCTCCAATCTGCCGCTCCAATTTCGCAGGTTGAACACTTTTGAGATAGAAATATAGACTAGTGATTGTGCAGGCAATTAGAAGAAGTAGATTCAGCCACTCAATCAAATTACTCACATTTTCGATATGAGCTTGACATGCCTATAGGTACTTCGAAATTCGTGACTCACACACACTCATAACCCGGAATTGTTTGTGGAGGAAGTCAAAGAATTCGCATCAAAGTTTCACTGAGAGCAGTTTGTGATTTTTCTGAACTGAAGGCGAATGGTCAAAGCTTTGCAGGTTATTGAGTTGAACAGAACGAAATCTTCAAAATCCTAGTTGCTCGCGTGTTGTGCTCGAACGCAGCAAATCAACAATGATTGCAGGGGACCGATTCGGAAAATTGAGCGATTTCGTGTCAAAGCACTCACTGGTCATCTTCTTCGTGATGGTCATCCCACTTGCTTGGATTTGGTGGTACCAGATGGTCTTGGGAATCTGGCCCATCGAGCTTCTTATCATCCCTTCGACTTTGGGTGGAATATCGCCGGTGTTGACCTTGTGGTTTCTGGAGAAATACACTGGTGACAAAGTCTATCTAACAAAAATCATTCTTACCACCAAGAAATGGCGAGAAATCGTTCCATGGCTGGTCCTTGCTGCTTTCGCTTTGCCTCTAATTACAACAATTGGGAACCTCGTTAGTTTCGCATTTGGACTTGAACTTCAGCTTGGCCTACTGAACCCGGAGCCTGCTGAATTGGGCATTGCTCTTATTGCTATAGTGCCGTTGACCTTCTTTCCCGGTCTCCTTTCCAGCCCACTTCTGGAGGAGCCGGGTTGGCGTGGATTTGCTCTGCCTAAACTGCAGGCAAGATTTGGTCGTGAGATTGGCAGTCTACTCCTTGGCTCGTACTGGTGGCTTTGGCACCAGATGTCAAATATCTCCTTTGGAATCTATCCCTCTGTTCTCGGGTATCTTTCAATGCTGGGCCATTCTTTTGCCATCGATTCAATGTATAATCTCTCAAGGCGAAACATTCTGGCCGCTATGTTCGCACATCAATCAATGTTCATCATGTTTACCTATCTGTACCGGACTGGGAATGAGCTTGCAGCCCTTGTGATAATTTGCTTGACGTGGGTCTTTGTCTTGGTTCTCCGATTACGCGAGAGGGGAAATCCGGTCATCATTAGCTAGCCGTTTGCTTTACTGAGTAGCCGCTTGCTGAGTTTTTTCCCAAAGCGCGGTTTCCAGAACAATGAACTCTAATGTGCCGCTTTCAAAACGGATTTCCCGCAATCTTATGAAAGCATCAATCTTGAAATGCAATCGCAGGAAATGGCCCGAAATCACCATAAAATGCATAGAAACGGCCTTGTGAAAAGATATAACCATTTGTGCAGGAGGTTTTTGGCAAGTTGGCGAATTAAAAAGATGACAACTAATGAATCATCCAGTCCCAAGACCAAGGAACCCTTGATAGAGATTTTCTCCTATCTGGGTCGTCCATGCGCAGTTCCTATTATTACCGCCCTGGGGGAGCGATCCTACAATGCCTGTGTTCGAGAGCTGAGAAAGAAGCTAGATTTGAGCAATGGAAAGAATCCAAGTGAATCAGCCATATCAAAATGCCTTACAGATTTGACCATGCTCGGCCTTGTTCACAGCGCTGACCAAGATGAATCCCCTTCTGAAATCAGATACAGCTTGACTCGTACTGGTCAGGAGGTCTATAAGCACATACTTCAGATGCGCCCGTTGGCGGAGAATAGCAATATCCTAAACGACTTCTTCACTGGCGATGTAACTGCCTGCTAGTCCTTAGCACTTTGTCAGTTGGGCCCTTCGGGGTCCACTGCCCTTCTACTCGAATCTCTATACTCGCAGTCACGACAGGCCTCAGCCAATCAAGCTGTAGAAAGCTTGTCTTAGCAACATATTATCCGAAGAGAATCTCATGCATTCTCTTCCGAATCCTAGTCCATTCTTCAGACACAATAGAATGTGTGCAGATCAAGTCTTCGAACATATAGAGCACATCTGCAGTTGCGATATCTTTCCTAACCATCCTAATGAGTTTCGAATGCGCTTCATGCTCGATGTCCGCGGCCCTCAATCTTAATCCCACATACTCCTTGACAAGTTCATCGGGAAGGTCGAAACCAAAATACACCAGCATCTGTTCTATCTTCTGATTGGCTTGTTCACTTCTATGATCCTTTGACCCCGGAAATCTATCAAACATGAATATCTTTGCGGTTCTTCTATAGTAGTCGGTTGTTCGTCCTCCTTTTTTGACGACGCCATATTTGATGACATATCCCGCGTCAATGAGAACTGGGAGATGATGGTAGATCTGACTATTGGAGAGGGGGGATTCTGAGAGCTCGGAGTTTTGCGACAGACGGGAAATCTCGGTGACTGATAGTGCGTGCCTTCTGACAATCCTCTCGCGAATCACGCGGTCTCCAGTTGCCTCATCAGCATCTTCCTTGGTAAGCTTGTCCTCAATTCCATGTCGAAGGATTCCAATGATTGCCGAGCGTGCCGGGTCTGCCAATATTTCGGATATCTCTTCATCAGTGACAAGATCGTATTCTCTTATCGGGACACGTCCTTCCTTGGTCAACCTAATACCTACCAGTGTGTCATTCATCTCTTCAGTCATCTTTGACAACTCGTTCATAATACTGAATTCTCAGAGGTCTGCGGGACTCGCACTTCTTCCTCTTCACAGCATGTATCTTAAATCATTGACTACTGAAAGAGTCTTGTGTACTTGTCATCAAGGTACGACAGGAATGGTTGTGCAGTCAGTTCTTTTCCTGTAACTTTCCGAATTAGGTTCGCTGGATCATAGAGGTTGGATTTGTGCATCAATTTTGTCACCAACCAGTTTTGAATCCGACTTAGGTTTCCTTTTTGTACGTCACTCCTCCATTCAAATAGGTCCGAAGACATTGATTCCAGCCACATTCCACCGTAGATATTGCCAAGTGCGTAGCTTGGGAAGTACCCGAAGTTGCCATTTGACCAATGAGAGTCTTGCATGACTCCCTCTGCAAAGCTGTCGATGGAGAGTCCAAGGTATTCCTCGTATTTCTGATTCCAAATCTCTGGGAGTTCTGAGACCTGAATCTTTCCTGCAAATAAATCTCGTTCAATCTCAAAGCGAATTATGATGTGCAGAGAGTAAGTGACCTCATCCGCAGTGACCCGAATCTTTGAGGGTCTGACCTGATTGAGCGCTCTGGCAAACTCGGTCTTGTCTGCACCTCCGAATGCATTGTTAGCAGAATCATTCAGCCTTGGAAGGCAGTAGTCCCAGAACTCGACCGATCGCCCTACAACATTCTCATAGAATCTAGATATCGATTCATGTACTCCGAAACTTGAGGCTACTCCAATTGGTTGCCACTTCCATTCTCGTTTCAAGTTTTGTTCATACAAAGCATGACCCGCTTCGTGAAGAATCGTGAGAACTCCATTAATTGGATCTGCTTCTTGGTAATGCATTGTGATTCTAATATCGTCATAGTATCCAACGGTGAAAGGATGTAGGACTTCATCAATGCGACCTCCTGCTTGATCTGAAGTTGTATCATAGCCCATCAATTCAGTCATCTCGTGTGCTACTCTCC
>JBHLND010000413.1:0-2590 GCA_048937485.1 Promethearchaeota archaeon | reverse complement strand
GGCTAGGATGGGGATTATTGTCCTCAATTGTCTGCGGAGATATGATAATGCCCCCTCGCGAATGCCATTCCAGACCTTCTGCATTTGCTCAGTACCTTTGGGTAGTGCAAGTACACCCTTTCTCAGCCACCAGGCGTACACGAGGCTCGCTATGGCAGCCAAGATGACTGTGATGATCATTAGCTGCTCAATTAGAAGCATTCCATTGTACGTCTCGAATAACTGCATTCTTTTTTCACCAACCAGGTAATCTAGACGTGAGGAGAAACCTCAACGATATAGCCATGTGGCCTATTACCTTCTGTGAACTGACTCTCGACGCAATTAGCGCCCCCTTTAAGGATTACCTAATAGCTGTTCAATTGATTAGACATAGAGTTCAAATCAGGATGTGCTAGCAAATAGACGGAGGGACTTGCGTGGATGAACGTTTGAAGAAACTTGTGGTCATAATCATTATCGGAGTTGTAGGAGTAGCAGTAATCCTCAAGGATTTTGGTCTCTTCTTCGATCCCTATTTTGGCATTTTTGGGTTGCCAATAATCCATGAACCGCTAGAGCAAGTCCCGCCTGCAGACCCGGTTCCAGGACGGAATCCGATATTTGTAGAAATTGATAACCTAACTATATCCGTGACTCCTCGATTCGAATTGCACCTGCTTCATCGCGGTAACTTCTACAACCTTCAGTTAACCATCAATATCACAAATAACGGACCAACAGATATCACGGATTTCAGTGCGGGCAAAGTGTCGGTATACGGCAATACTTCTCAACTCTACTATACGTTTGGTCTACTTACTCAGGACAACACCACAGTTCCTGAGGGAGAAACGAGAATCATCACCTATACTCAAGACAGACGAATGCCATTAGTCTACTCAATGTGGGGGGATAACTTCCAATATGCTCGAGTTCTGGCAACTCTCGGAAACTCCGAGGTGATTCTTACATCACCTTTGAGTTATGTGGCGATAGGAATAGAATGAGATGAATTGATTCCCTACTTCAAATCCAGTTTACGACGCGCCTCTTCTGTGTGCTCATAAACTCGCCATTCAGACACCAAACCACCCCTAATCTTCGCAGTCCATATTGCAGGACCATCAAGAGGCGCATAGGAGCACTCAGAAAAGCCAACCATGATCACAAGGTTCTTTCGTACTTTAACAGATGTGAAATTGTTTCTGTAATCGGGATAGTTTGTGAAGAAATCAGACCAACCCGTAATCATACGGTCGCGTCCCTCATGGACTTCTCCAGAGCTGTCGATGAACACGTGGTCCGCTGTCATCATCTCGCCAAGCCCGATTAGATCTCTGGCATTGATTCTTTCATTGAATCGGAGGGCAACAGAGATCAATTCGAGTTCTTTCAATGAATCTGCACCTATCATATGCTATTGTACATTGTGAATATGAATGCGTAGGACGAGGCAGTACAAAGATATGTTGCTGCTGCCTGCGTAGCCTTGGTGATTTGCGCCATGGCTGAAGGAAGGAAAAATCTCACAACTCCAATATTCTATGACCAAGATGCGGATATTGGAATCCTCGATGGACCTATTGCCATTATTGGGTATGGCAATCAAGGGCGAGCTCAAGCTCTCAATCTTAGAGATAGCGGGCTTAATGTCATTGTTGGCAATATTCATGACAACTATAGAGAAACTGCGATTTCTGATGGGTTTGATGTCAAGGAAATCAAGGAAGCCGTTGAGGAGGCAAATTATATCATGATCCTCATTCCGGACGAAGTCCAGCCGGAAGTCTTTGAAAGAATCATAACACCCGCTCTTGGTTCTGAGAAGGTCCTTTGCTTTGCATCTGGATACAATATCACCTTTGAAACAATACCTGAGCCACAGAAAATCGATACCATTCTTGTTGCTCCGCGAATGATTGGCAAAGGAGTCAGAGAGTCCTACCTAAACGAAAAAGGATTCTACACTTTCATAGCAGTGCATAAAGACAATTCAGGCAAAGCAAGGAAAATAGCACTTGCATTAGCAAAAGGCATTGGCTCCACCAAGCCAGGAGGCGCAGTTCTTGAAGTCACCTTTAGGCAGGAAACTGAGCTGGACCTGTTCAACGAGCAGTGCTTCGGTTCAGCGTTCGGGCAGGTCTTGACAACGGCAGTGGATGTAGCAATTGAAGCAGGTTATCCCCCAGAGGCAGTTCTCATTGAGTTGTACATGTCGGGAGAGCTAGCCTATACAATGGAAATGATTGGGAAGATGGGCACGCTGAAGCAGCTTGAGCTTCACTCTCCTGCAAGCCAGTATGGTAGCATGTCAAGGGGCATCAGGTATGCTAGTCCCGAGCTACGAGAAGCAATGGAAACGTCCCTAGCTGAAATACAGAATGGGTCATTTGCAGAGGAGTTTGCTGAGGAGTATTCCTTCGATCTAGAGATTCTTGACGACATGAGAGAGATGGCCAAGGATGTATCAATTGTCTATTATGATGAGTTGGTTCGAAAGAAACTTAGACAGTCGGACGAATAAGAAGAAATGGTGGACCGAGCGAGATTTGAACTCGCGACCTTCTGGATGCAAACCAGACGATCTGCCAGGCTGATCTATCGGCCC
>JBHLND010000077.1:0-10254 GCA_048937485.1 Promethearchaeota archaeon | reverse complement strand
CAGGAGAATCAAGATGGCCATCATGTAGAACCCAGTTAACAGCAAGATAGCTATTCCCACCCAGCCAACAAGCTTGTGCTTATCGCTGTCGAGGATTGCTCTGAGTGCATGACCTCCATCGAGCTGGGAGATTGGAAAGAGATTCAATGAAGTGACTAGAAGACCAATCCAAGCAGCAAATGCAAGAGGATGCATGTACAAAGTCCCGCCAGGTGGAACAAAGTCATGGAAGATAAGCTCCATGATAACGAAGAGATAGGGAACGCCGAGTTCGCCTGACATACCGGGATATGCTGCTTCAATCGCAGCCAGCTGTTGAGCTGTCACTGGAACAGATAGTAGGAACCCAACTATTAGCACAACCACTGTTACAATGAATCCAGCAAAGGGGCCTGCAACACCCAAGTCATATAGGTCCTCTCTGTTCATCGGAGGGCTCTTCTGCTGGATGAATGCACCAAAGGTCCCACCAATATACGGCAGTCCGGGAATGAAATACGGTGGAGTAGCTTCTATCCCTCGCCGTTTCGCGGCGAAATAGTGGCCCGCCTCATGAGTACCAATTATACCCATAAGCGCCCCAACAAAAACGATTGTGACCCATATGATATCCCAATTGGTATATCCTGCAGGATAGAATAGAGTGAGGAAAATGGGACTTGTGGCCTGCCAGAACCCAGCAAGAGCTATTGTCCCTAGTGTACCGATGAAAAGGGCATAGTTGATTCGGATATCAGATTTTCTGCCTTTTTCAATCGGAACAAATCGAATAATGTATGTGCGATTCGCTTTGTTCCTCCATCGAACTAAAGGCCAAACCCGAAGCCGTTCAGCTCTCTCAGTTACATGCCTAAAGACATGGTCCTGTACTTCAAGCTCAGGAAGGTAGTCAGTTCTCCATTTCACTACGAATGTAGGAAGACCGTAGACTAGCTTCTCGTCTAAGATCTCGAAATGCTCCATCAAGACATCGTAGAGCTCTGCGTGTGTTGGGTAACTTATCACTGAACTCTGATACTCATCTTCTATGGCCAAGATTGACTTACTCCAGCTTGTGAAGGAACAAGTTCACTCCGGAAAGATTGCTATTAAGACTATTCGCTGAGGCATCAATATTGGGACTCCTTTCAGAGCTAAAACCTGTTAGCGAAACTGAATGCTCCATGGACAGTTTCCATCAATCCCTCAGCATCAGAGGCCGCGCCGATAACATCTGCGTCAATATTCAGTTCAATAAGCTGCTCAATTAATCGAGTACTCGGGCTGGGCTTTCCTGCAACTACTACCGTATCAAATGAAATCAGAGTGAGTTCATCTTCGGTATCTATTTGCAGGTAATCTTTTGAGATCTGAGCTATCTCTGTACCTGTTCTGATTTTGATACCCCGTTCCTTCATTGACTTGAGAATAACCCATCTGGTTGTACGGCCAAGATCCGAACCGAGTCGATCATCCTTCTCAATTACTTCCACAGATTCCGCTGCAGAACTCAGAAAGATGGAAGTATAGCAACCCAATGCGGTTCCGCCTATTATGCCAACCTTTCCTAGCTCAATAGGAGGATTTCTAATTACATCGAATGCAGCAAGAACATGTGGGAGCTCAATTCCTTCGATTGGAGGAGAAGCCGGAATAGTACCATTGGCAAGGATTATCCTATCGAATTTGTGCCGTGTTAGGAAGCCTCCATCTACCTTTGCATTGAGCTTCAATTTAACGCCCAATCGTTTCATTTCTCTCCACATGTGCGTGACATAGGAAGCAAACTCACCTCGGCCTGGAATTCTGGCAGCCAGATTTAGGCAACCTCCTGGACGGGATTCTTGTTCATAGAGCGTAACATCTGCACCACGCTCTGCTAGCACTCTTGCTGCTTCCATGCCGGCTGCTCCAGCTCCCACTATAGCTACCGAGTCCCTAATGGGTGGGCCGAATTCACGTCTGGTTTCAAAACCTGCAACAGGATTGATAGCGCAGGTCACAGGCTGCAGGAGAAACACCTTATCAAGGCAACCCAGATTGCACGCGATGCAAGGACGAATCTCACCTGTTCGACCTGAACGTATTTTCTCAGGAATTTCAGGGTCAGCGATAAAGCCTCTTGACATGCCTATAAGCTGCGCTTTTCCTCTTGCGAGAATTCGTTCTGCAATCGTGGCACTATTGATCCTGTTACAGGCAATGACTGGCACGTGAGCCACTTCTGCAATACTCTCAGCCAAATAGGCGTAGTGTCCGCGTGGAACGTCCATGGTTATCTGAGGAACACGGGTTTCATGCCAGCCGCCCGTCACATTGAAGCAATCTACACCAGCCTTCTCCAGCCATGGAGCCAGTTTCTTATTATCCTCCAAGGTATTTCCATCAGGCACAAAGTCTTCTCCACTCATTCGATAAAGAATCGGGAATTCCGGACCAACAGCTTCCCTAACAGCTTCAATAACCTCCAGCGCAAACCTTGCTCTGGACTTCAGATTTCCACCATACTTGTCCTCTCGCTTATTGGTTGCGAAAGCAAGAAACTGATTGATGATGTATCCAGCAGACCCAATCAACTCGACCGCATCGAAACCGGCACTCTTGGCTCGAGCTGCAGCTGTCCCGAAATTAGCAACGGTCTCCTGAATCTCTTGGATGGATAGCGCTCGCGGGGTTTCTCGTGTTAAACGACACGGCACTTCCGATGCCGACACTGCCCGTTCCCCGAGCATAATCGAATGAACATACCGACCTGCATGATATAGTTGAGCTGCTACCGGTACAGCAAATTCATGGATGGTCTCTGTTAGCTGCTTCAGGCCACTAATATGCTCATCCCTACTAATTCCAATCATCGTAGGGCCACTAGATCCCAACTTCTCTGTATAACAGCCACCCACAATGACTAATCCGGGTCTATACTTGGCACGCTCGCGATAGAAATTGATAAGCCGATCAGTAACAAGTCCGTCTTCGCCACAGTAGCCAAGGTGAGTGGCTAGAAAGACCAGTCTATTGGTCAGGGGCAAAGTGGAGATTTGGGCTGGTTCCATTAATTTCATCTTGCACGCCTATCTGTAGTATTCAAACCATTTTGCCACACTTGATTCAATTCGCCATTCTGCACCTTCAAGGTAGTAGTCAGGTACCCAGCCTTCCTTGACAAAATCCTCAGCAGATTTGCCATTGCTCAGTCCCTTCTTGATTGCATCTCTGAACTCAAGGAGGAAGTCCAGTTGTTGCTTAATACCATCAGTTCCGCAAAGACCTCCATGCCCAGGAATGACCTCCTTATAATTGGCGGAGTATAGGTCCTTCAAGGCGTTTATCCAATCTTCAGGATCACATGTAGGGTCTCCTGCATAGGGAAAGGATTCGTGGAAAATAAGATCGCCAGCAAATACAACATGCTCAGGCTCAACAATGACAATAGAAGAACCTGCGGTATGTCCTCCTACCCAGCGGAAGACTATATCGTCATTCTGTCCAAAGATTGCATCTCCCTTGAACGCTGTGTCGGGCAAGCGGATCTCTAGGTCTTGGACAGCATCCCAGAGTTCTGGACGTGAGTCCTTCATTTCTGACGCATATTCAAGAATTGCTTCACGCCTCCATTCATTCTCCATACGCTCGATGCAAATATCTCTCATCGGGATAGAGCTAATTCTCTCTGATGGATCAAATGCCTGGGCCCCAAAGACATGGTCACTATGATAGTGAGTATAGAAGACTTTCCGGATGGGCAGATTAAATTCCTCATCTAGCTTGCGTTTCATTTCAGATGTTCTTGGGTGATACATGCCAGCATCAACCGCGATAATCTCATCCTCAAGCACCACAGCTCCATGATTACCACCATTTTCTCCAGTGGTGTTAGCATAGACTCGCCCGGCTACTTTCTCGAATGCCATACACAGCACATGGCGGCCTGTCTGATATAGTTGACCATCCCTTGAGTGGCCAACACATGCTATCTGTTGGAGCGCCATTCCCTAAGCATCAAGAGCACTAGGATCAGGTTATACGCAGCGCCGCCAATGAGGTAGACAACCACCATTCCCACAGCAGTGCCTGCCGCATCCACGTTTAGAGTATCTGCAAAGACAACCTGGAGGAAGAGGACAAACGCGAAGTTCACCAGCAGCAAAAGAAAGGAGGTGAGCAAACTCATTCCTGATTTGTAAAGCCCGCGTGCAAGCTCAGCACCTGTCACGGCAAGCATCCAACATACCATCCAGAATAACATGAAGACTCGGACTTGCTTGTCTGTTGTTGACATGATTGCAGTTGCCATTCCAAAGGATGTGATGAACAGCAATACGCTCGCAATAATAATCATAGAACCATAGATGCTTCCAAGGACTCGAGAAACTTTGGACCCGCTTTCCTGACTAGACATCTTCTCCATTCTCCAAGCACGAATAGCACTCTATTAGAGAGGGTTGGTTTTGATTCTTTCGGCTAGAAAAAGAAGTATTCTCATTCTAGCCAAATGCCCATAATAAAGTCAAGATAGAAGTGGCCAGTGTCATAAGAACGGCAACAACGACGCCATAACGGATCACCTGACCTTCTATGCCAATCTCATCAATAACTGCAGCAGCATTCTGAATCTTGGCAGGGCTAAGGACGCTGGCAAGCCCGCCCCCGATTCCGTTAGATGCCGCCACAACTGCAGCATTGGCAGGGACTGCTAAGGCAGCTGAAGTGTTAACATGATATCTGGTGAACATCGCGATTGCAGAGGTTTCAGAACCTGAGATAAAGCCCGCAAGAAGACCCAAGAACGGTGCCACCAGAGGGTATGCGAGGCCAAGCCCCGCAGTAACCGAGGCTAGCAAGAAAATCATGTTATTGGTTGGGTCTGATGGAAACAACCACTCACCGGAAGAACCAACAACGTAGCCACTGAAATTCAAGACTTCGGCCATGGCAAAGAATATCGCCGCAGCAATAACAGGGCGTGGAGCACGGCTCTTGAATTTCGTCCAAGTGGCTTTCATCACTGCAGAATCCCTACGAAAGAGAGGAACTGATACAATCGTGGAAATGAACATCAAAGTATAAGCTTGCCAAAGGAAACGCGTCTTAATCGCATCGGGATATGTGAACACCTCAATTGGAAACTCGAGCTGCGCAAAAAGCAGGTCAAACACCGGAGGAATCAAGTTGGTTGCCAGGCTAAGTACAACCAAGATAATCCAAGGAATGCTAGCCCGCTTTAGACTCATTGATTCCTCAACCTTGTAATCTTCATCATTAAGGACCCTCCTGTCAATGAGTGATTGCTTTCTGGATTTATTGTAGAGGAACAGAATGAAGAGAACCATTGCTCCAGCAAAAACGTTCGTGAGCGTTGTAAGTGGAAAGACTACATTGCAAAGGATTGCCATTCCACCTGCTGTTAATCCACAGATTGCCGCCAGCGCCACTCCTTCCTTGCTGAACAGCAAGTTCTTTCCACCAGCAATCCATAGCATTGAAACAGCAATGCCCAAACTCACTACCGGCATGAACCATGCAAAGACTGCTCCAGCTGCCGGAAGGGAGATGGGTTCGGCCCACTGCGTGTATTGCTGTTGAAAGACAACAACAGGAACTCCCAGCAGTGCGTAGGTGGTAAGAGGATCATAGCCAATTGCAGGAAGTGCAACTGCAACCAGAGGGGAATATCCCAAGGCCAACATAACAGGTGGAAGCATGGAGACTGGGGTGGCTCCAATACCAACAAGAAAGAGTCCAAGTCCGAAGCTGATTGCCAGTATCTGCATCGGTCGACTCCCGCCTCCCAAGGTCTTGAAGAACACAATCATTCTTTGCAGTGCCCCGGTTTCTTGCATCCAAGTCATCATCAGAATGGAAGTTAGAACCATTAAGGAAATTGGAAATGACTTGACGATTCCTGCCAAACTAGCTACAAGGGCAATTCCAACGTCTGTTTGAAAGGCAATAGCTGCGATTCCCAGGGTGACCAGCCAGACAACGACGCCGGTTGTGTCAGCAGCTTTGTGCAGAAATAGCAGCATCACAAAAGCAAGAGCAATTGGAAGTATAGTTAGAAGAATTCCAAGGAGCGGGTCCAACGTTTACTCCCTCCGTTTAAGATGACCATTTTCGAAATACCAGGCTATGGCTCGTTTAAGTCCCTCTCGCATGGTTATCTCTGGAGCCCATTTTAACAATCTCTTCGCCTTGTCGTTTGAATACCATCGGTCCTGGTCCATTGATTCCACTGTCTTCACCTGCCACAGGAATGTTGTTCGTTTCCTATTTTTAATGGGGCTAAGTAGTCCTATTCCAATCTTTGCCAGAGCAGTGGGTATTTTTCGTCTAGGGGGGTCAACTCCCAAGCATTCGCCAAGGAACTCAAAGAGCTCATTCCAGCTCATGGGTTCATCAACGCAAATGATCATTGTATTGTTGAGAGCAGCCTGGGGAGTGAGAGCGGCAATGAAACTCTCAACCACATCATCAACATGTGTATACATGAACTTCTTCTCACCATCACCAGGCAATGCTGGAATCGTACCATCATTCACAGCCTCTATTGCCTCGAATGCGGTGTAGAAGTCGCCTTCGCCCATAACTCCTGTTGGACGAAGGATGATGTGGTCCAAGCCAGACTCCTTGGAGATTTCTCTAATGATCTGCTCTGCCTGCATCTTGCTTATTGAGTAATCAAATTGTGGGAGAAGTTCTGTGTCCTCAGTTCCAGGAGGAAATCTGACTGGTCCAATTACCTCAGCTGTGGAACAATAAATGAAACGAGTTACTGTTGTTCCGATGCAGGCCTCCATTAGACTACGCGTACCTTCTACATTAACTTGGTAGAGCAAATCAACATCATTTGGATAGAAATCAAAATATGATGCCAGATGAATTACTATTTCCTGACCTTGAACCGCTCCTTCCAGAGCCCTTCTATCGAGCATATCGCCTTCGACGAAGGTAGTGCCATCGGGCAAGCCACTGCGGTTGCTGGACTCCCGTACAAAAGCCGTGAGATCATGGCCTTCCTCAACTAGTCTATTTGCTAGTTTGCGCCCAATAAAGCCAGTAGCCCCAGTCAGTAGAATCTTCATTCGCACGAACCCAACAACCGGGCAATCGCATCTGTCATTTATCCTTTCCCCATCCTCGGCATTTAGTCAAACTGGTCCATTTGACTGTCGACCTTTGGCAGGAGAATGCCAGCCTCTCCCCTTAACTGATAGTCCACAAGAGGCGAAACCGGGGTTGCTTCAACGTTGATTTCCACCAAAAGCCCGCCTCTCTGTTTTACAACCAAAGGGAAGGAAGCAGCTGGCTGAACTAGTGCAGAAGTACCAATTACAAGACATAGGTCTGCGCTCTCAAGTTCTCTATAGACAAAGCCCATGATGTCATGGGGGAGGCTTTCTCCAAACCAGACTACATCAGGCCGAAGGTTGTTCCCGCATTCAGGACATTCAGGAATGCCTTGTGCTGGTGAATCAAGTCTATCAGTGTGATTGCAGGAAACGCATTTCAAAGACCACAAGTTGCCATGAACCTCCAATACATTTTCAGACCCGGCTCTTCGGTGGAGGCCGTCGACATTTTGTGAAATTACACTTCTAAGCAGTCCTTCCCTCTCCCACTTCGCAAGAATGATGTGCGCAGGATTTGGATTGCACTTAGATACTATGCCCTGTCGCCAAGTGTACCATTCCCAGACCAGTTTGGGATTTCTGGAGAATGCTTGGGGAGTGGCCAACTCCATGACATTGTAGTTGTTCCAAAGACCATCTTTTCCACGAAAGGTAGGAACATTTGATTCCTTGGAGATGCCGGCTCCAGTCAGTGCAATGGTGTATTTTGCATTCTTTAGCGCTCGCGCCACCTCAGCAATTAGGTCCTGCATTTGTTCACACCAGCCAGTCAAATAAAGAGTGGAACCTAATCTTCTTTGTGACCCATCATGCCCACTGGCGATTGGTGCCACGGCCAGCATCCTTTTAAGGCAGCTTTCAATTCACAATAGTGAATATATGAGGGAGATGTCCACTTGTCTCAGAAGTCTGGAAAGCAGAGAAAGATACGAAAATGGCTCATGCCCCAAGAAGTAGAGGTTTGGTATGTGTTACCAGCTTTGAGGAGGGAGCTGGCCAAGGTGATGAAGTTCGAAAAGGGGCAAGCTCAGAAAAGCATAGCTCGAATGCTCGGAGTTACTGAACCAGCTGTCACTCAGTACATGCTGAAGGACAGCCCGAAGAGATCCAGAGGAGACCGGATAGAGGTCCCAGAATCACTCCAACCAGAGCTATCAAAATCCTCCGACGAGATCATTAGGGCTTGGGAAGAGGCTTCTGAAAGTGAGAATGCGTATGAAACGACTACAAAGGAAATCAATCGGCTGATTGAGGTGCTCCGTGATGCTGGTGTGCTTTGCGATATTCACAGAGAACACTGCGCAGGTGTTCACATGGATTGTAACGCTTGCAAACTCTAGCGGTGAGATAAGTCGTGGCATATTTCGATAATGCTAACTCGACTCAAGTTGATGAGCGTGTCATTGAAGCAATGCTTCCATACTTCAGGGAGTTTTATGGGACTGCAGGATTGGAACTCAGTCATTCCAGAGATGTCGCTGCTCTTATCGGTCTCGAGAATGCGAGGAAGATTATTGCCAGGTCTCTCAACGCAGACCCAAGAGAGGTCATCTTTACATCCGGAGCAACAGAGTCAAACAATATTGCTATTCGTGGAACTGCGCTTTCCAACAAGAAGAGAGGCCAACATATCATAACAACTCCAATAGAAACCCAGTCGGTCTTACAATCATGCAAACGCTTAGAAAATGCAGGATACGAAATCTCTCTTCTAACAGTCGATGAATATGGACTGATTGATCTGGATGAGCTTAAAGAAACGGTAAGAAACGACACAATTCTCATCTCAGTTCAACACGCAAATGGCGAGATTGGCACAATTCAGCCAATTAATGACATTGCTCAATTTGCTGCCAAAAACGATATCATGTTCCACACAGATGCAACTCACACATACCTGAAGATACCGATAGACACTCAAACAATGCTGGCCAACCTAATCACAATTGATGCACATCATATCCATGGCCCCAAGGGCATTGGAGTTCTGTATATCAGAAGAAAGACCCGAACGCAGAGAATGCTTGAAGGTGGAGATGAGGAACGTCGATTGCGTCCTGGTGTTGAGAACATACCAGCCGCCGTTGGATTTGCCAAGGCAGTTGAAATCTGGCAACCAGAAGATAATGAATACCTCAAGTCATTGCAGGAATACCTGAAGAATGCAATAGCAGGGAAACTAACTGAATTCAGACTTACTGGGCATCCGGACAACCGAGTGCCGCATATATTCAGTGTGATAGTAGAGCAAGTTGAGGGCGAGTCAATTCTTGTTCACTTGGACATGGATGGCTTTGCGGTGTCGACTGGGTCAGCGTGCTCATCAAAGACACTGCAGGGTAGTCATGTATTGAAAGCCATTGGCCTTCCACCTGAGATTTCTCATGGGTCAGTAAGGGTTTCATTCTCGAGATTCAACACAATGGAAGAAGTTGATTTATTCATTGAAGCGCTTGTGCCTGCAGTAGAAAGGCTACGGGAATTCAGCCCACTTCGAGAAGGAAAATACTTCGCTAGTACAGAGGAAGAGGACAATCATCATCACGACATACCAGAAGATGATTGGTAATTATCGGTTTATTTAAATATCGCAATAATTCGATGATTCTTCCTAGATGGAAATATACTGGGAAGAGGAAGCTATTGACCGATCAAGAGAAGCAATTGAATATGTTCGAGAAATACCTACCAATTTGGGTAGCAGTATGCATGATTGTTGGAGTAGTTCTTTCTCAAGTTGTCCCAGGCATTAGTGAGGCAATTGATTCCTGGCAGATTAGGGGCATCTCGATCCCCATTGGAATTTGTCTTTTCTTGATGATGTATCCCGCCATGCTAAACATCCAGTCTTCGGAATTGAGGAAACTGGGAAAGAACCCAAAACCAATTCTTCTGACTATCTTCTCAAATTGGATTGTCGCCCCGCTCGTAGGATTCGCATTGGCTCGCTTGCTCTTGGCAGGCTATGAGCAGCTTATCGTGGCAATCATCTTGCTGTCTTCGAGCCCCTGCACAGCTATGGTTCTGGTTTGGGGATACCTGGCTGAAGGCAATCAGGAGCAGAATATTGTGAACACTAGTTTAAACACAGCAACTATCATTGTGCTCTATGCTCCAATAGTTGCGCTTCTCACAGGCATCTCTA
>JBHLND010000412.1:0-2596 GCA_048937485.1 Promethearchaeota archaeon | reverse complement strand
AACTTAAAGAATGCCTGTATCGCGGGTAGCTCTTCATATATTGCATCTATTATCTTTCCGTGGTCTATATAAATTTTCCCTTCATAACTATGTTGTCGAACTTCAATGATCCCGCTTGACATATCCGCTACCATTTTCTGGACCAGTTCAATCACATGTATATCATGCTGTTCTGTGCTGGTCAAGTTCGTGCACCAACTACAGGCGAGGCTTAAACTTCGGCCTTAAATCCATTGCCAATTGGTCGTGTTTAGTCAAGCAAAGACTCATCCGATTCTAGGTGATAAGTAAGACATGCTTTGCCCAAACCACAGCGACAAGAGAGTTCCAGCATCTCGTTCTCTAGGATACTGTGGTGACTGTATAGCACAGAAGCAGTCTTCTCTTGGCAGAGCAATGAAGGAACACGAACGAATTAGAGAAATGGATGGGCTGATTCCATCTATTCCGAAATCCGGAAGTTATGTGTGTCCAGACTGTGGTAATCATTGTAGGCTTGATGAGGGACAGATTGGTTTCTGCAGTCTGAGAATGGCAAAGGAAGGGAATGTAATCAGGCGGTATGGGGAACATGCCATCGTTTCATGGTATTTCGATCCGCTTCCAACAAACTGTGTTGCAGACTGGGTGTGTCCAATTTCGAAGGGAGATCCCACCTATCAGTTCTCTAGACGATTGAACAACCTTGCAGTATTCTATGGCTCCTGTAACTCCGACTGTTTATTCTGTCAAAATGGTAGTTTTCGGGGTATGATGGCTAGAGGAAGACCCCTTATGACTCCTGAAGAATTGGCAGCGGTGGCAAATGAGAGAACATCGTGTGTTTGCTATTTTGGAGGGGACCCTTCATGCAATCCGGAACATTCGTTGAAGACATCGATTCTCTTGAATAAGGAAAGGCATGTCGTAGTCTGCTATGAAACTAACGGAAACATTTCCGGCAAATGGCTGGAAAGAATTGCTGACACCATAAGGACGACTGATGGTACAATGAAGTTTGACTTGAAAGCAGTCACACAGGAAGTCTATACGGCACTAACAGGAGTATCAAACAGGTTAGCATTAAGAAATTTCAAGAAGATTGCCAGGATGGGAGAAGGCAGGGACATTGAGTTTCTAGTAGCGAGTGTACTTCTCGTACCGGGCTATATTGACGCTGAGGAGGTTCGGAGAATAGGGGAATTCATCGCCGAATGCGACCCAACCATTCCAACAGCACTGCTCGGGTTTTATCCACATCACGCGATGTCAGACCTGCCTAGAACAAGCAGAGATCATGCCGAGGCGGCATTAAAGATGGCATCTGACGCGGGACTGACGAATGTCAGGATTGGGAATTCCCATCTTCTCTCAGGTCACAACTATGATTTCATATAGCCACGCACTAACCCTTATATCCGTCAAACAGCGGCGCAGAATTATCACTCTCCAAATCGTTCAGAGGAATTCCAATGAATAATCCCATCTCGCGTGAAACGATATCCACTGAGGACATCGATCCTGATTTCGTTGACGAGCTTGTACAAGCGGGCGCAGACAGAATCAGAACATGTATTCAGTGCGGGACCTGTTCGAGTGTCTGTCCCAGTGGAAGAAGAACAGCATATAGGACTCGTGAACTGATGCGTAAGGCATTGCTTGGACTCAAGGATGAAGTACTCTCAAGTCAGGACCTCTGGCTATGCACAACATGCCTGACTTGCTTGGAGAGATGTCCACGTCAAATCAGGACGACCGATGCCATAATCAAGATGAGAAACATGGCAGTTGAGAGTGGTCTGATGCTCCCTGAACACAGAAAGACATCTGAAAAGCTTATAGAATCGGGGCATGCGGTCCCAATTAATGATGCTAACAAGAAGAAGCGCAAGGAGCTTGGCCTAGAGGAAACTCCTCCCACTGTCCATTCAAGTGAGAAGGCGTTGAAAGAAGTCCAAGAGATTCTGAACAGGACCGGATTCAAGAAACTCATTGTGAGAGAAGCTAGGGAGGAAACCTGAAATGACCGAAGCTGAAACCTACGCCTTCTTCCTGGGCTGTGTCATGCCTAATCGGTTTCCCAACTTGGAAGCAAGTATTAGAGCTGTACTTCCCAGGCTGGGAATTGAGCTTGAAGACCTAGAGGGAGCAAGCTGCTGTCCTGCACCTGGAGTAGTAAGATCATTTGATGAACCCACATGGCTTGCTATGGCATCAAGGAATCTTGCATTAGCTGAGCAATCAGGTCACAACCTAATTACCGGCTGCAATGGGTGCTATGGCACATTCAAGGATGTGCTAGCTGAAATCCGGGACCATCCAAGAAAACTGAAGGAAGTTCAGAGAATCTTCAAGGGAATGGATATCAAGTTCAAGGGAAGTGTGGAAGCAAAACATATCATTGAAGTCATCAGCGAGATTGGACCTGAAGCAGTTGGCAAAAAGGTCACGCGGCCGCTTGATGGAATAAAAGCAGGAGTTCATTATGGGTGCCACCTTCTAAAACCTAGTAGAAATAGACCATGGAAGAAGACACAGAACCACACTTTCTTGGATGAGCTAGTAGAGGCCACCGGAGCAGAGAGTGTCAGATACAAGGACAAGAATCTCTGTTGTG